>NZ_JABCPZ010000005.1 GCF_013283785.1 Nonomuraea antri | reverse complement strand
GACTTGACCCGATCAGCACCTGGCTGCGGAGGGTGTAGGCACACGACCCTCTACGGCCCTGCATGCGTTCCTCCAGGTCAACCCTCGATTTCGGGCTCACGTGTGACTACCAACTGCGGAACCCGGGTCAAGATCCGCCCCGTCAAGGGCGGCACCATCGTGTGCCGTCCCGTCAACGCCGCTCGCGGAAGCGTCCCGCGCCTCCAGCGTCCGCACCCGCCGCGTAGCGCTCGCGCGCGCCGCCAGCTCAGCCTCCGCCGGGTAGGCGACCTCCTCCAGGCACAACCCGTGCGCCGGCGCCACATGCACCCCGGAATCGCGTACGGCTGCCGTCAGCACCTGGCCCGGCCATTCCACCGGCCGCCGCCCGTCACCGACCGCCAGCAGCGAGCCGACCAGCGCCCGCACCATCGAGTGGCAGAACGCGTCGGCCATCACGGTGGCGACCAGCACCCCGTCAGGCTCGCGCGCCCAGTCGAGCCGCTGCAGCTCCCTGATCGTGGTCGCGCCCTCGCGCTTCTTGCAGAACGCGGCGAAATCGTGCTCGCCGAGCAGCCGGGCGGCCGCCAGGTTCAGCGCGTCGAGGTCCAGTGGCCGGTTGTGCCAGACCACCTCGTGACGGCGCAACGGGTCGGCCCCGCCCACCGCGTCGCTCACCCGGTACGCGTAACGCCGGTACAACGCCGAGAACCGGGCGTCAAAGCCCTCAGGAGCCACCGAGACCCGATGAACCCGTACATCGGTGGGCAGAACCCCACCAAGCCTCCTGATGAGCGCAGCGAGCCGCTCATCGCCGCTCAGCGGCCCCCGGTTGCCGTCGAGCTCGGTGAGGGATTCGGGCGGCACGTCCACGTGGGCCACCTGGCCGCGCGCGTGCACGCCCGCGTCGGTACGTCCGGCCACGGTGAGCGTGGCGGGCTCGGCCAGCCGCAGGATCCTGTTGACCGCCTGCTCGATCTCCCCCTGGACGGTATGCCGCCCGGGCTGCCTGGCCCAGCCGGAGAAAGCGGTCCCGTCGTAGGCGAGGTCGAGGCGGAGCCGTACCACGATCATCCTCCCGGAAATAGGGAACGGGCCCGGACCCCCGTGATGGGGAGCCGGGCCCGTTCAAGCCTGATGGATCAGGCCTCGTCCTTCTTCGCCTCAGCAGCCTCGGCAGCCTCGCCCTCGGCGGCCGGCGCCTCAGCGGCGGCGGTCTCCTCGGCGGGGGCCTCAGCGGCCTCGACCTGCTCGGTCTCCTCCGCCTCGGCGGCCGGAGCGGCAGCGGCGGCCGGAGCCTCGGTACGCGAGACGCTGACGGCGTTCAGCGGCTCGGTCACCAGCTCGATGACCGCCATCGGGGCGTTGTCGCCCTTGCGCGGACCGACCTTGGTGATGCGCGTGTAACCACCGGGACGCTCGGCGTACGTGACTGCCAGCTCGGTGAACAGGTGGTGGACGACGCCCTTGTCCTTGACGACGGTCAGCACCTGACGGCGGTTGTGGATGTCGCCCTTCTTCGCCTTCGTGATGAGGCGCTCCGCCAGCGGGCGCAGGCGCTTGGCCTTGGCAACCGTGGTGCGGATCTTGCCGTGGCGGAACAGGTCCGTGGCGAGGTTCGCCAGGATCAGCCGCTCGTGCGCCGGGCTGCCGCCAAGACGTGCACCCTTGGTGGGCTTGGGCATGTCTGTCTCCTTGGGAGTGAACCCGCCCCGGCCGTATCAGGTACCGGAGTCGGGCCGCGGGAGTCTCGGACGAATCCCGCGTTGACCGATCAACCCGGAGGGCTCGCGCCCTCCGGTCCTGCACACGGCCGACGGGCCGCTTCGGCCCCGTGACGCGTGCGCGTCCAGGGGCCGCGGGGATCGTGGACGATCCCCGCCACCACCGAAGTGGATCAGTACTGCTCGGTCTCGACGTACGCGCTGTCGTCGTCGTCGTAGCCACCGACGCCGGCCACCGCGCTCGGGTCGAACCCGGGCGGGGAGTCCTTGAGCGCCAGCGACATCTCGTGCAGCTTCTGCTTGACCTCTTCGATCGACTTGGCGCCGAAGTTCCTGATGTCGAGCAGGTCCTGCTCGCTGCGAGCGACGAGCTCACCCACGGTGTGGATGCCCTCGCGCTTGAGGCAGTTGTAGGAACGGACGGTGAGGTTGAGCTCCTCGATCGGCAGCGCCAGGTCGGCCGCGAGAGCGGCGTCGGTCGGCGACGGGCCGATGTCGATGCCCTCGGCCTCGACGTTGAGCTCACGGGCCAGGCCGAACAGCTCGACGAGGGTCTTACCGGCGGAGGCCACCGCGTCGCGGGGCTTCATGGCCGGCTTGGTCTCGACGTCGAGGATGAGACGGTCGAAGTCGGTACGCTGCTCGACTCGGGTCGCCTCGACCTTGTACGTGACCTTGAGCACCGGGGAGTAGATGGAGTCGATCGGAATCCGGCCGATCTCCTGGCCCGGCTGCTTGTTCTGCGCGGCGGAGACGTAGCCGCGACCGCGCTCGACGGTCAGCTCCATCTCCAGCTTCGCCTTGCCGTTGAGCGTGGCGATGCGCAGCTCGGGGTTGTGCACCTCGACACCGGCCGGCGGCGCGATGTCGGCGGCGGTGACCTCACCCGGGCCCTGCTTGCGCAGGTACATCACGACCGGCTCGTCGTGCTCGGAGGAGACGACCAGTTCCTTGAGGTTCAGGATGATGTCGGTGACGTCTTCCTTGACCCCGGGAACGGTCGAGAACTCGTGCAGCACGCCCTCGATGCGAATGCTCGTCACGGCCGCGCCCGGAATGGACGAAAGCAGCGTGCGGCGCAGCGAGTTGCCGATGGTGTAGCCGAAACCCGGCTCCAGCGGCTCGATGACGAATCGGGACCGGGTGTCGTCGATCGACTCTTCGAGAAGAGTCGGGCGCTGAGCGATCAGCATGTGTGGGTCTCCCCTTGTCGTGTGGCGCCCGCTATATGACGCCACTCCGATAACAGTCTAGTTCGGGCACGGAAATCCGTGCCCGAACTAGGACGTCAGTGACTACTTGGAGTAGTACTCGACGATGAGCTGCTCCTGGACCTGGGTGTCGATCTGCTGGCGGACCGGCAGCTGGTGAACCAGGATGCGGAGCTTGTCCGGAACGACGCCCAGCCAAGCCGGGATCGTCCGCTCGCCCGCGGTGGCGCGAGCCACCTCGTAGGGCAGGAGGTTGCGCTTGGTCTCGCGGACCTCGATGATGTCGTGCTCGCGCACGCGGTACGACGGGATGTCGACCTTCTTGCCGTTCACCAGGATGTGGCCGTGGCGCACCTGCTGGCGGGCGGCGTCACGCGACTGCGCGAAACCGGCGCGGTAGACGACGTTGTCGAGACGGCTCTCCAGGATCTGGAGCAGCACCTCACCCGACTTGCCGCTCTTGCCCGCGGCCTCCTCGTAGTAGTTGCGGAACTGCTTCTCGAGGACGCCGTAGATGCGGCGGGTCTTCTGCTTCTCGCGAAGCTGAAGCTGGTACTCGGACTCCTTGGGACGTCCGCGGCCGTGCTCACCCGGGGGGTAAGGACGGATCTCGATGGGGCACTTGGCGGATTCGCACTTGCTGCCCTTGAGGAAGAGCTTGGTCTTCTCGCGACGGCAGAGCTTGCAGTCCGCGCCCGTGTAACGAGCCATTTCTCAATATCTCCTGGGACTCAGACGCGGCGGCGCTTCGGCGGACGGCAGCCGTTGTGCGGCACGGGGGTGACGTCCTGGATCGAACCCACCTCGAGGCCGGTGGCCTGGAGGGAGCGGATCGCGGTCTCACGGCCGGAGCCGGGGCCCTTGACGAAGACGTCGACCTTGCGCATGCCGTGCTCCATGGCGCGGCGCGCGGCGTTCTCGGCGGCCATCTGGGCGGCGAACGGGGTGGACTTACGGGAGCCCTTGAAACCCACGTGGCCGGCGCTGGCCCAGGAAATCACGTTCCCGCTGGGGTCCGTGATCGAAACGATCGTGTTGTTGAACGTGCTCTTGATGTGGGCGTGCCCGTGAGCGACGTTCTTCTTTTCCTTGCGGCGCACCTTCTTAGGCGCACCCTGGCGGCTCTTAGGAGGCATTCTTTGCCTTCACTCCTGAGGTTGTCGGTCCCGCGGCTGCGAGGACTACTTCTTACCGGGCTTCTTCTTACCGGCGACGGTCTTCTTCTTGCCCTTACGGGTGCGCGCGTTGGTCTGCGTGCGCTGGCCGTGGACCGGAAGACCCTTGCGGTGACGGATGCCCTGGTAGCAACCGATTTCGATCTTGCGGCGGATGTCGGCCTGGACCTCGCGGCGCAGGTCACCCTCGATCTTGAAGTTCGCCTCGATGTAGTCACGCATCGGGACGAGCTCGGTGTCGGAGAGCTGGTGCACACGGAGGTCGCCGCTCACGCCGGTGGCCTGGAGGATCTCCAGGGCGCGGGTGCGGCCGATTCCGTAGATGTAGGTGAGAGCGATCTCCAGCCGCTTTTCGCGGGGGAGGTCGACGCCAACCAGGCGAGCCATGGTCGGGCATTCTCCTTCTTTGTGGCGGAGGTCTTGCGCTTCACTACCCCTCCCCATGCCCGGGGTGAGGGCCCCGGCCTCCGACCGGGGGTCTCCTGAACGGTTCGATCGCTCGCCTGCTCAGGTGTGACACGCGATAACTGACTCAGGCTCCTCATGCGTCGAGCCCGCTCCCTGAAGTGGGGCGGACTCGGAGAAGCCTTACGTGCGACTAACCCTGACGCTGCTTGTGGCGCAGGTTGTCGCAGATCACCATGACGCGACCGTGCCGGCGGATCACCTTGCACTTGTCGCAGATCTTCTTAACGCTCGGCTTTACCTTCATTGTCCTTCGTGTCCTCAGACGTCTTTACTTGTATCGGTAGACGATCCGCCCACGACTCAGGTCGTAGGGGCTCAGTTCAACGACTACCCGGTCGTCCGGCAGAATCCGGATGTAGTGCATCCGCATTCGTCCGCTGATGTGGGCCAGGACCTTATGGCCGTTGTCGAGCTGCACCCGGAACATGGCGTTCGGGAGCGACTCAACCACAGTGCCCTCGATCTCGATGGCGCCGTCTTTCTTGGCCAAAATCCCTCGCGTTTCACTGATCGGTCGTCTGAGGCTCCGGTTCACTAAGCAGCCGCGACCTCACGCTTCGAAGAGAGCGGCGATCGGCAAAGACCGCCGACGCGTGATAGTCATAGTGAGCCGACTAAGGAGTGTACGACACCTGAGCCCAAAACGCGAAACGCGTGCCAGGTGTCCTGACACAACCATGTCATAGTCTACCCCAGCCATCGCTCTGCCCGCGCCATCCGCGGCCCGGCCCCGGCACGAAGAAAGGCCCACCGGCGAACCGGCGGGCCTTTCGAGCACAACTCTCGCTGAAGTGGCCTAGAAGACGTCCTTCCAGCCGCCGCAGCCCTGGGTCGGCTGCTTGCCCCAGCACACCCGGAAGTCCAGGTCGCGCTTGAACTGCTTGTCCCCGAAGTGCACGTGACCCTTGGTCTTGTAGTACGTCTGGTGGAAGCCGCTGCCGTCGTACCACTTGACCCACACGTAGCTGTAGTAGTCGCGCTTGTGGTGACGCTGGAACAGGTCGCCGCCGAAGTAGTACCGCTTGTTCTTCTTGTACCAGTAGCCCTTGAAGGACGAGTGCTGGTCCTTGTACGAGTAGTAGTGGAACTTCGGCGCCGACTGACCGGCCTGCGCCTGGGTGGCGGTGACGGTCTGGGTGGCCTGGGCCGCCTGGGCGGCGGGGGCCAGCACCAGGCCGGTGGCGATCGAGCCGGCCAGAGCGGTGGCCGCCAGGAGCTTACGCATTCGATTCCTCCGTGATGTCGTATCCGTCGACACGCATCACGTTAGGAACCGCGGGCCCGCGCGACTGCGCAGCAATGCACACAGTGCACTACTGCACAGATCACCGGTCCTTGCGCTGGCCCCCGGACCCGAAGATGGTGCTCATCAGCAGGATCGCGCCCCACGGGCCCATCACCCACAGCGGCCAGGGATAGATGAAGTCGCCCGAGGTGAGGCTGATGATGAGCCAGATCACCCAGTTGATCGAGCTGGCCGTGGCCCAGGCCGCCCAGGCCGCCTTCATGCCCGTGTGCATGCCCTTGACGGCCGGCGTCTGCTCCACCCGCGCGGGACGGTTGCGCAGGTCCACGTCGGGCAGGTCGGCGGTCAGCCGGGCCAGCTCACCGTAGGTCTTGCTCTTGTACAGCGATTCGAGCCGCTCGTTGAACTCGTCGACCGTGATGCGACCCTGCGCGGTGTGCTCGCGGAGGATGGCGGCGACCCGGTCGCGGTCGACGTCCGATGCACGCATCTCGGGGCTCTGCGCCATCCCCATCACTCCCGGTTAGTTTCGAAGCTGCGCCAGGCGCTCTTCGCCCCCATCTATGGCGGTTAGCACCCAAGGACCATTATGTGTCACAGCGACGCTGTGTTCGAAGTGCGCGGACTGCTTCCCGTCCATCGTGACGACCGTCCAGTCGTCCGACAGCACCCGGGTGCGCTCGGTGCCCAGGTTCACCATGGGCTCGATGGCCAGGCACATGCCCTCTTCGAGCATCGGGCCACGGCCCGGCTTGCCGTGGTTGGCGATCCACGGGTCCATGTGCATCTCGGTGCCGATACCG
This sequence comes from Nonomuraea antri, assembly GCF_013283785.1. Taxonomy (GTDB): domain Bacteria; phylum Actinomycetota; class Actinomycetes; order Streptosporangiales; family Streptosporangiaceae; genus Nonomuraea; species Nonomuraea antri. Next base: position 111,908 of record NZ_JABCPZ010000005.1, on the reverse strand, counting down.
TGGCCGCCGTACTCGGCCGGGATGCCGTACTTGCCCTGCGACTTCACGTAACGCTCCACCGCGTGCCCGATGTCGGACAGGTGCGCCCCGGGCTTCAGCGCGGCGATGCCGCGCCACATGGACTCCTCGGTGACCCGCATCAGCTCGGTGAGCTTCGGGTCCACCTCGCCCACCGGCACGGTCACGGCCGAGTCGCCGTGCCAGCCGTCCAGGATCGCGCCGCAGTCGATCGAGATGATGTCGCCCTCGCGCAGCTTGCGGGCGTCGGTCGGGATCCCGTGGACCACCTCGTCGTTCACCGACGCGCAGATCGTCGCGGGAAACCCCTGGTAGCCCTTGAACGACGGGATCGCGCCCGCGTCCCTGATCGCCTTCTCCGCGATGACGTCGAGGTCCAGCGGCGTCATGCCGGGCTCCACCGACTGCTTCAGCAGTTCGAGCGTGCGACCGACCACCAGACCGGCCGCCCGCATCTTGTCGAGCTGCTCGGGCGACTTGATCTGGATTCCGTGCTTGTTTCGTTTGAACACTGTTCGGCACCCCCCGGGGTTTCAACGGGCAATTTGGGAGCCCAATTCCCCCCACAATAGCCGCGAGGTGGCACGGAACACCCCGTGCCACCTCCGCGGTCGATATTCAGAGCAGTCGGTCTTCAGCGGACTGCCGCAGGGCCTGTACGGCCCGGCGGAAGGGCGTCAGCCCATGAAAGGGCGAATCGCCTCCATGGCACGCTGAGTGACCTCCTCGACGGGCCCCGTCGCGTCCACGCCGACGAGGATGTCCTCTTCGGCGTAGTAGGACACCAGCGGCGCAGTGTCGCGCTGGTAGACCTCCAGGCGGTGCCTGACCGTCTCTTCCTTGTCGTCGTCACGCTGGAACAGCGGGCCGCCGCAGGCGTCGCACAGGTCGTCGCGCTTGTCGTCGAACTCGACGTGCCAGATGCGGCCGCACTGGCTGCACGTACGCCGGCCGGCCAGCCGGCGCACCACCTCGTCGTCGTCCACGACCAGCTCGAGCACCAGGTCGAGCGTCTGGCCCCAGTCCTTGAGCATGTCGCGCAGCACCTCCGCCTGGGAGACGTTGCGCGGGAAGCCGTCGAGCAGGAAGCCGTCCTGCGCGTCGTCCTCCGACAGCCGGTCGCGGACCATGGAGATGGTGACCTCGTCGGGCACGAGATCGCCGCGGTCCATGTACGACTTGGCCAGCTTGCCGAGGTCCGTGCCGCCGGAGACGTTGGCACGGAAGATGTCACCTGTCGAGATCTTCGGGATGGACAGGTTCGATGCGATGTACTGGGCCTGAGTCCCCTTACCCGCTCCGGGGGGCCCTACCAGGACGAGACGCACTACCGCAGGAAGCCTTCGTAGTTACGCTGCTGCAGCTGGCTCTCGATCTGCTTCACCGTGTCGAGGCCGACACCAACCATGATCAGAATGCTCGTCCCTCCGAACGGGAAGTTCTGGCTCGCACCGGCCACCGCCAGCGCGACGATCGGGACCATGGAGATCAGACCCAGATAGAGCGCGCCAGGCGCCGTCAGACGGGTGAGCACGAAGTTCAGGTATTCAGCCGTCGGCCGGCCCGGACGGATGCCCGGAATGAATCCACCGTACTTCTTCATGTTGTCGGCGATTTCAGCGGGGTTAAACGTGATGGACACGTAGAAGTACGTGAAGAACACGATCAACAGGAAGAAGGTCGCCATGTAGATCGGAGTGTCACCCGTGGCCAGGTTCTGCGAGATCCACAGCAGGACCGGGTTCTCGGTGCTCTGGAACAGCGAGGTGATGAGCTGCGGCAGGTACAGCAGCGACGAGGCGAAGATGACCGGGATGATGCCGGCCTGGTTGACCTTGAGCGGGATGTAGGTGGACGTGCCGCCGTACATCCTGCGGCCGACCATCCGCTTGGCGTACTGCACCGGGATGCGGCGCTGCGCCTGCTCGACGAAGACCACGGCCGCGATCATGAACACACCCACCACCATGACGACGGCGAAGGTGAACTTGTTGGCCTGGAAGATGTTCGTCAGCTCGGACGGGAAGACCGCGACGACCTGCGTGAAGATCAGAATGGACATGCCGTTGCCCACACCACGGTCGGTGATGAGCTCGCCCAGCCACATGATCACCGAGGTGCCGGCGGTCATGATGACGACCATCGTGACAATCCCGAAAATATTGTCGGGATCACGCAGAACATCCTGCTGACAGTCGGGGAAAAGCTGTCCGGTACGCGCGAGCGCGATGAAGGCCGTCGACTGAAGAATCGCGAGGCCGATCGTCAGATAACGCGTATACTGGGTGATCTTGGCCTGGCCGGCCTGGCCCTCCTTCTTGAGGGCCTCCAGCCGCGGAATCACCACGACGAGCAGCTGCAGAATGATGCTCGCGGTGATGTACGGCATGATGCCCAGCGCGAAGACTGACAGCTTCAGGAGAGCGCCGCCGCTGAACAGCTGCACCATCCCGTAAATGTTGCCGGAGGCCCCACTACGGGCCCCTTCGTAACAGAGAGCGAGGTTCTCGACATGAACGCCCGGAGTCGGAAGAACCGAGCCGAGACGGAACAGCGCGATGATGCCCAGGGTGAAGAGCAACTTCTTGCGCAGGTCCGGCGTCCGGAACGCCCGGGTAAACGCGGTCAGCACGGTCCCTCCTGCGCGCCTATAAGGCGATGTGAGTATGCGATGGTGCGGGGATCTGCCATCTGAAGTCTCAGGTCAAACGAGCCGGACAGAATCCTGCCGTCTCGCGAACTCTAACGCACAACGGGCGTGGGAGCCCATGGTCAGGACTCCCACGCCTCGTCATAGCACAACTACAGCTCGGTAACGGAACCGCCAGCAGCGGCGATCTTCTCCTTCGCGGCGGACGAGAAGGCGTGAGCCGAAACGTTCACCGCGACCGAGATCTCGCCCGTGCCGAGGACCTTGACCGGCTGGTTCTTGCGAACAGCACCCTTGGCGACCAGCGCCTCGACGGTGACGTCGCCACCCTCGGGGAACAGCTCGCCGATCCTGTCCAGGTTGACGACCTGGTAGGTCGTCTTGAACAGCGCGTTGGAGAAGCCCTTGAGCTTCGGCAGACGCCTCTGCAGCGGCACCTGGCCACCCTCGAAACCGAGGGGAACCGTGGTACGGGCGTGGCTGCCCTTGGTGCCGCGACCGGCCGTCTTGCCCTTGGAGCCCTCGCCACGACCCTTGCGGATCTTGGCCTTGTTGGCACCGGGGGCGGGACGCAGGTCGTGAATCTTGAGCGGAGCCTTGTCAGTCATGACTAGTCGACCTCTTCCACCTCGACGAGGTGCGTCACCACGGAGACCATGCCACGAATCTCGGGCCGGTCCTCCTTGACGACGACATCGCCGATTCGCTTCAGGCCAAGCGAACGCAGCGAGTCACGCTGGTTCTGCTTGCCACCGATCTTCGAGCGAACCTGAGTGATCTTCAGGCGTGCCATGACTAGCTCACCGCCTTCGCAGCCGCAGCCTCGGCGATGCCTTCGCGCTGAGCCTTCAGCATGGCCGGCGGAGCGACGTCCTCGATCGGCAGGCCACGGCGGGCGGCGATCTCCTCGGGGCGGGAAAGGCCCTTCAGAGCCGCCACGGTGGCGTGCACGATGTTGATCGGGTTGTCCGAGCCGAGCGACTTGGACAGCACGTCGTGGATGCCCGCGCACTCCAGGACCGCGCGGACCGGGCCACCGGCGATGACGCCGGTACCGGCCGAGGCCGGACGCAGGAAGACGACACCGGCCGCCTCCTCACCCTGCACGGTGTGCGGGATGGTGCCCTGGATCCTCGGGACCTTGAAGAAGTGCTTCTTGGCCTCTTCGACACCCTTGGCGATGGCCGCGGGGACTTCCTTGGCCTTGCCGTAGCCGACGCCGACCAGGCCGTTGCCGTCACCGACGACAACCAGGGCGGTGAAGCTGAAGCGACGACCACCCTTCACGACCTTGGCCACTCGGTTGATCTTCACTACGCGCTCGATGTACGAGACGCCCTTGTCGGCGGCGCCACCGCGGCGATCGTCACGACGGTCCCGCCGCTCGCCACCGGTGCCGCCACCGCGACGCGGAGCTGCAGCCATCAGTGGTTCCTCTTCTCAGTAGCCATTAGAACTCGAGCCCGCCTTCGCGGGCGCTGTCCGCCAGGGCGGCGATGCGCCCGGCGTAGCGGTTGCCACCACGGTCGAAGACGACCGCCGTGATCCCGGCTTCCTTGGCCCGCTGAGCGAGGAGCTCGCCGACCTTCTTCGCCTTCTCGGTCTTGTCCGCCTCCAGCGCGCGCAGCGAGGCGTCCATGGTGGACGCGCTCACCAGCGTGTGGCCGACGGTGTCGTCCACGATCTGCACGAAGAGGTGACGGGTCGAGCGGTTGACGACCAGGCGCGGACGCGCGGCCGTGCCGACGACGTTCTTGCGGACGCGGCGGTGACGGCGAGCCCGCGAGACGGTGCGGGCAGCCGTGTGCTTGCTGAACGCAGTCTTCGGAGCCATGCCTACTTACCAGCCTTTCCGACCTTGCGGCGGATCTGTTCGCCCTGGTAGCGCACGCCCTTGCCCTTGTACGGGTCAGGCTTGCGCAACTTGCGGATGTTGGCCGCGACCTCGCCGACCTTCTGCTTGTCGATGCCGTCGACGTGGAACAGAGTCGGCTTCTCGACGCGGAAGGAGACGCCCTCGGGGGCGTCGACGATGACCGGGTGGCTGAAGCCCAGCGAGAACTCCAGCTGCGTCGGGCCCTTGGCCTGAACGCGGTAACCGACGCCGACGATCTCCAGGGTCTTGGAGTAACCCTGGGTGACGCCCTGCACCATGTTGGCGATCAGGGTGCGGGACAGGCCGTGCAGCGCACGGACCTTGTTCTCGTCGTTGGGCCGGGTGACGGCAATGGCGCCGTCGTCGTCACGAGCCACGGCGATGGGCTCGGCGACCTTGTGAGAAAGCGTGCCCTTCGGGCCCTTGACCTGGACATCCTGGCCGGTGATCGTGATGTCTACGCCACTGGGCACAGGGATGGGCAGCCGTCCGATTCTCGACATGCTGTGTTCCTCCCCTCTACCACACGTAGGCGAGGACTTCCCCGCCCACACCACGCTTGCCGGCCTGCTTGTCGGTCATGAGCCCGGCGGACGTCGAGATGATCGCGACGCCCAGCCCGCCCAGAACCCGAGGCAGGTTGTCCTTCTTCGCATAAACCCGCAGACCGGGCTTGGAAACCCGGCGCAGGCCCGCGAGCGAACGCTCACGGGTAGGCCCGAACTTGAGCTCCACCACGAGGTTCTTGCCAACCTTGGCGTCTTCGACGCTCCAGGACTGGATGTAACCCTCCTGCTGGAGGATCTCGGCGATGTGCGCCTTGATCTTCGAATACGGCATCGACACGCTCTCGTGGTACGCCGAGTTCGCATTACGCAGACGCGTGAGCATGTCTGCGATCGGGTCGGTCATCGTCATGGCCAATGGCCTTCCTCGCCGCGGTTTCGCAACCAGCCAAGCAGGTGCTCTGCCGGTGGACCTTCGGCGCGGTCATGGGCGTTCCGGTGGGAACACCCGGGTTTACTTCCGGTAGACGGGGGCGGTGGTGCCGCCCCCAAGGGTAACTACCAGCTGGACTTGGTGATGCCAGGCAGCTCGCCACGGTGCGCCATCTCACGGAAGCACACGCGGCACAGCCCGAACTTGCGGTAGACGGCGCGGGGCCGGCCACAACGCGAGCAACGGGTGTAGGCCCGGACCTCGAACTTCTGCTTGCGCCCCGCCTTGGCGATCAGCGACTTCTTCGCCATGTGATCAGGCCTCCTTGAAGGGGAAGCCGAGGAGCTTCAGCAGCGCCCGGCCCTGGTCGTCGTTCTTCGCGGTGGTCACGATCGTGATGTCCATGCCCCGCGGCCGGTCGACCTTGTCCTGGTCGACTTCGTGGAACATGACCTGCTCGGTCAGACCGAACGTGTAGTTGCCGTTGCCGTCGAACTGCTTCGGCGACAGGCCGCGGAAGTCCCTGATGCGGGGCAGCGCCAGCGACAGCAGCCTGTCGAGGAACTCCCACATGCGGTCGCCGCGGAGCGTGACGTGCGCGCCGATCGGCATGCCCTCACGCAGCTTGAACTGCGCGATGGACTTGCGCGCCCGGACGACGGCCGGCTTCTGGCCGGTGATCACGGTGAGGTCGCGGACGGCGCCTTCGATGAGCTTGGAGTCACGAGCGGCCTCGCCGACGCCCATGTTGACCTTGATCTTGGTCAGACCGGGGATCAGCATGACGTTCTCGATGCCGAACTCCTCGCGAAGCTTGGCCGCGATCTCCTCGCGGTACTTCGTCTTGAGTCGCGGCGTCGGGCGCTCGGTCTCAGTGGTGGTGGCGGTCATCAGCTGTCCTCACCCGTCTCGTCGGCCTTCTTCTCGTCGGCCTTCTTCTCGGCGGGCTTGTCGTCCTTGAGCTTCTTCACGTTGGAGACGTGGATCGGGCCCTCCATCGTCTGCACGCCGCCCTGCTTGGCGCCGCGCGGACCCTGGAGGTTCTCCTTGGCGTGCTTCTTGATCATGTTGACGCCCTCGACCACCACGCGGTCCTCCCGCGGGTAGGTGGCGATCACGTGACCCTTGGCACCCTTGTCCTTGCCGGCGATGACCTGAACCAGGTCACCCTTCTTCACATGCAACGACTTAGGCATTACAGCACCTCCGGAGCGAGCGAGATGATGCGCATGAACTTCTTGTCGCGCAGCTCGCGGCCGACCGGGCCGAAGATACGAGTGCCGCGAGGGTCACCGCTGTCCTTGATGATGACGGCGGCGTTCTCGTCGAAGCGGATGTAGGAGCCGTCAGGCCGGCGGCGCTCCTTGACCGTGCGGACGACGACGGCCTTGACCACGTCACCCTTCTTGACGCCCGTGCTGCCGGGGAGGGCGTCCTTGACAGTGGCGACGATGATGTCGCCGATACCGGCGTAGCGTCGGCCCGAGCCACCGAGAACACGGATGCAAAGGATCTCCTTGGCACCCGTGTTGTCGGCGACCTTGAGCCGCGACTCCTGCTGGATCACGATTTCTCCTTAGTCGCGCCGGTTCTCATTTCTGAGCCTGGCGGAACCTGTCATTGTCTTGTTCCTCCGGCCACAGCCCCCGTAGGGGCCGCACCGCAGGCGACGCGAGGGTCGTGAGACCCCCGCGTCCTTGGACGCCGTCATGGGGGCTCTGAGAGCCCCCACGAGGCGCGGTATATCCGAGGAGGGAAGTTACTTCGCCTTCTCGAGGATCTCCACGACCCTCCACCGCTTGGTGGCGGAGAGGGGGCGGGTCTCCATCAGCAGCACGCGGTCGCCGACGCCACAGGCGTTGGCCTCGTCGTGCGCCTTGTACTTGGTCGTACGGCGGATGACCTTGCCGTACAGACGGTGCTTGACGCGGTCCTCGACGGCGACGACGACGGTCTTGTCCATCTTGTCGCTGACGACCAGGCCCTCACGGACCTTGCGGAAGTTCCGCGCCTCAGTGGTGGTCTCGTTCTCAGCCATCGCTCGTCTCCTTCTCGACCGTGACGATCCCGAGCTCACGCTCGCGCATCACGGTGTAGATACGGGCGATCTCGCGGCGGACGGCGCGCAGCCGCCCATGGCTCTCCAACTGACCGGTCGCCGCCTGGAAGCGGAGGTTGAACAGCTCCTCCTTGGCTTCCTTGAGCTTCTGGACCAGGGTGTCCTGGTCCTCCACTCGCAGCTCGCCGGCGGTCAGGCCCTTAGCCATCACGCCTCACCCACTTCACGCTTTACGATCTTGCACTTCATCGGCAGCTTGTGGATCGCCCTGGTGAGCGCCTCACGAGCAATCGGCTCGGCGACACCGGACAGCTCGAACATCACGCGTCCGGGCTTGACGTTGGCGATCCACCACTCCGGCGAACCCTTACCGGAACCCATGCGGGTCTCGGCAGGCTTCTTGGTGAGGGGACGGTCGGGGTAGATGTTGATCCACACCTTGCCGCCACGCTTGATGTGGCGGGTCATCGCGATACGAGCCGACTCGATCTGGCGGTTGGTCACGTAGGAGTGCTCAATCGCCTGAATGCCGAACTCACCGAACGTGACCCTGGTGCCGCCCTTGGCGGCGCCACTGCGGTCGGGCCGGTGCTGCTTGCGGTGCTTGACCCTGCGCGGGATCAGCATGGTCAGCTCCCTTCAGCACCCGGCTGCGCAGCCGGGCCGGTCTCGGGGGCAGCCTGTGCGGCGGCCTCAGTCCTGGGGGCGCGGTCGCCACGGCCGCCACCACGGCGGGCGCCACCGGCGCCACCGCGGCGGGGACGCTCGCCGCCACCCCGACGGTCGTCACGCTCACGACGCTGGCCGGCACGAGCGCCGGCGGCGGCCGCCTCGCGCTCGGCGCGGCTCGTCGGAGCCTCGCCCTTGTAGATCCACACCTTCACGCCGATGCGGCCGAAGGTGGTACGGGCCTCGTAGAAGCCGTAGTCGATGTCCGCGCGAAGGGTGTGCAGCGGCACGCGACCCTCACGGTAGAACTCCGACCGCGACATCTCAGCGCCGCCGAGACGACCGGAGCACTGGACACGGATGCCCTTGGCGCCGGACTTCATGGCGGACTGCATCGCCTTGCGCATGGCACGGCGGAACGAGACACGGCTCGACAGCTGCTCGGCGACACCCTGAGCGACGAGCTGAGCGTCGATCTCCGGGTTCTTCACCTCGAGGATGTTGAGCTGGACCTGCTTCTTGGTCAGCTTCTCGAGGTCGCCGCGGATGCGGTCGGCCTCGGCGCCGCGGCGGCCGATCACGATGCCGGGACGCGCGGTGTGGATGTCCACCTGCACGCGGTCCGTGGTGCGCTCGATCTCGACCTTGGAGATGCCGGCCCGCTCCATGCCCTTCTGCAGCATGCGACGGATCGCCACGTCCTCGGCGACGTACGACTTGTACAGCTTGTCGGCGTACCACCGGCTCTTGAAGTCGGTCGTGATGCCGAGGCGGAACCCGTGCGGGTTAACCTTCTGGCCCACTATCGGGTCCTTCCCTTCGGCTCGCGCGATTCCACGATCACGGTGATGTGGCTCGTCCGCTTGTTGATCCGATAGGCACGACCCTGGGCACGCGGGCGGAACCGCTTCAGCGTCGGGCCCTCATCGACCCAGGCACGGCTCACGACGAGCGTGGCCGGGTCGAGGTTGAAGTTGTGCTCTGCGTTCGCCATGGCGCTCGACAGCACCTTGTAGATCGGCTCGCTCGCCGACTGGGGAGCGAACTGCAGCACGGCCTGCGCCTCCGAAGCGGGCAGCCCGCGAATAAGGTCCACCACGCGGCGGGCCTTGAGGGGCGTGACGCGGACGAACCGCGCCTGAGCCCTGGCTTCCATCGCTTACTCCTCTAATGCTTCTGAAGGCTTATCGCCGGCTGCGGCGGTCTTCCTTGACGTGGCTGCGGAACGTCCGCGTGGGGGCGAACTCTCCGAGCTTGTGACCGATCATCGACTCGGTGACGAACACCGGGACGTGCTTGCGGCCGTCGTGCACGGCGATCGTGTGCCCGAGCATGTCGGGGACGATCATGGAGCGCCGCGACCACGTCTTGATGACGTTCTTGGTGCCCTTCTCGTTCTGGGCGTCCACCTTCTTCTGAAGGTGGTCGTCCACGAAGGGACCCTTCTTAAGGCTACGTGGCATTTCGGCTGCTCCTACCGCTTCTTCCTCTTGGACCGACGGCGGATGATCAGCCTGTCGCTGGCCTTGTTCGCCTGACGGGTACGGCCCTCGGGCTTGCCCTTGGGGTTCACCGGGTGACGACCACCGGAGGTCTTACCCTCACCACCACCGTGCGGGTGGTCGACGGGGTTCATGGCGACACCGCGGACGGTCGGGCGCTTGCCCTTCCACCGCATACGGCCGGCCTTGCCCCAGTTGATGTTGGCCTGCTCGGCGTTGCCGACCTGACCCACCGTCGCGCGGCAGCGCACGTCGACCATGCGCATTTCGCCGGACGGCATACGCAGCGTGGCGTACTGGCCTTCCTTGGCGAGCAGCTGAATCTGAGCGCCAGCGGAACGGCCGAGCTTGGCGCCACCGCCCGGACGGAGCTCCACCGCGTGGATGAAGGTACCGGTCGGGATGTTGCGCAGCGGCAGGCAGTTGCCCGGCTTGATGTCGGCCCCGGGGCCGTTCTCGATGCGGTCGCCCTGCTTGAGGCCGGTCGGCGCGATGATGTAGCGCTTCTCACCGTCGGCGTAGTGCAGCAGAGCAATATTGGCGGTGCGGTTCGGGTCGTACTCGATGTGAGCGACCTTCGCCGGAATGCCGTCCTTGTCATGCCTACGGAAGTCGATGATCCGGTAGGCGCGCTTGTGACCGCCGCCCTGGTGGCGAGCGGTGACCCGGCCGTGTACGTTGCGGCCGCCCTTGCTGTGAAGGGGCGCAAGCAGCGACTTCTCCGGCGTGCTGCGGGTGATCTCGGAGAAGTCCGAGACACTCGATCCGCGGCGACCCGGAGTCGTCGGCTTGTACTTACGGATGCCCATCTTTTTCGTTCATCCTTCGTCGGTTACATGGGTGAGCCCGCCGCACCGGAGTGCGACGGTCTCGTCCCTCGGCGGGCCTTTCGGACCGCTTTCCTATCTATGGCGCTGCTAGCCGATCTGACCGAAGATGTCGATCCGATCGCCCTCGACCAGGCTCACGATCGCGCGCTTGGTGTCGGGACGCTTGCCGTAACCGGACCGGGTGCGCTTGCGCTTGCCCTGCCGGTTGATGGTGTTCACGCTGGTGACCTTGACCCCGAAGATCTGCTCAACGGCGATCTTGACCTCGGTCTTGTTCGCGGTCTTCTTCACCAGGAACGTGTACTTGTTGTTCTCATCGATCAGGCCGTAGCTCTTCTCAGAGACGACCGGCTTGATGATGATGTCGCGCGGGTCGGCGATCTTCTCCATCAGGCGTCTTCCTTCCCGCCACTAAGCCGCGCCACGACCTGGTGGTAGGCCTCCTGGGTGAAGACCACGTCGTCGTACACGAGCACGTCGTAGGTGTTGAGCTGCCCGGCGTCCAGCAGGTGGACCTCGGGAGCGTTGCGCAGGCTCAGCCAGGTGAGCTCGTCGGTCTCGTCGACCACGACGAGGACGCGCGGAGCCTGGGTGATCTTGCGCAGGGCCTCCAGGGCAGCCTTGGTCTTGGGGGTCTCCCCGCTGACCAGCGTGCTGACCACGTGGACGCGACCGCCGCCGGCCCTGTCGGAGAGGGCGCCACGCAGGGCGGCGGCCTTCATCTTCTTGGGCGTCCGCTGCGAGTAGTCACGCGGAACCGGGCCGTGGACGGTGCCACCGCCGGTGAACTGCGGCGCGCGGGTCGAGCCCTGACGGGCGCGGCCGGTGCCCTTCTGGCGGTACGGCTTCTTGCCGCCGCCGGAGACCTCACCACGGGTCTTGGCCTTGTGGGTGCCCTGCCGGCGAGCGGCGAGCTGGGCCACGACCACCTGGTGGATCAGCGGCACGTTGACCTTGGCGCCGAAGATGTCTTCGGGAAGGTCGACGGTGCCGGTCTTGGCGCCGCTGGCGTCGAGGACGTCAACAGTGGTGCTCACTTGGCAGCCCCCTTCTTGGCAGCGGTGCGGACGAGGACCAGGCTGCCGTTGGCGCCGGGGATCGCACCCTTGATGAGGATGAGGCCCTTCTCGGCGTCCACGGCGTGAACCTTCAGGCTCTGGACGGTGGTGCGGACGTTACCCATCCGACCAGCCATGCGCAGACCCTTGAAAACGCGGCCCGGGGTGGCGCAGCCACCGATGGAACCCGGCGAGCGGTGCTTGCGCTGCGTACCGTGCGACGCGCCCAGACCACCGAAGCCGTGCCGCTTCATGACACCGGCGAAGCCCTTGCCCTTGCTCTTGCCCGTCACGTCGACGAACTGGCCGGCCTCGAAGGTGTCGGCCAGCAGCTCCTGGCCGAGGGTGTAGTCGCTCGCGTCGTCGGTGCGGATCTCCGCGAAGTAACGGCGCGGGGTGATGTCGTGCTTACGCAGGTAGTCGCCGAGCGGCTTGTTGACCTTCCTGGGGTCGACCTGCCCGAAGCCGAGCTGGATGGCGGAGTAGCCGTCCTTCTCAGCGGTGCGGACGCGGGTCACCACGCACGGACCGGCCTCGACCACGGTGACCGGCACCATCCGGTTGTCCGCGTCGAAGACCTGGGTCATGCCGAGCTTCTTGCCCAGGACGCCCTTGATCGTCTTAGCCATGTCAGTGCGTTCCCTCAGAGCTTGATCGAAATGTCGACACCCGCGGGGAGGTCGAGTCGCATGAGCGAGTCGACCGTCTTGGGGGTCGGGTCGATGATGTCAATCAGCCGCTTGTGCGTGCGCATCTCGAAGTGCTCGCGGCTGTCCTTGTACTTGTGCGGCGAGCGGATGACGCAGTACACGTTCTTCTCGGTCGGCAGCGGCACCGGGCCCGCGACCTTCGCGCCAGTCCGCGTCACCGTCTCGACGATCTTCTTGGCCGAGCTGTCGATGACCTCGTGGTCATAGGCCTTAAGCCGGATGCGGATCTTCTGTCCCGCCATAGTGGCCTCGGTGTCCTTCGCTGTCGTCTGAAAAAGTATCGTGCGGCAGGTTGCCGCTGTTCTGGTGCGGGCCGAGCCCGCGTGGCCCCAGGAGACAGACGCTGATGATCTGCCATTTCTTCCGTGATCCTGCAGTTACTTCGGTCACTGTGCGTCGGACCGAAGTGACTGCTAGATCACGGCTTTCCCGTGGAGCCGGGTGGGCGGGAATCTCTTCCCACCCCTCTCGTGGTTCGGCGGTCGGCCCCTGTGATTTGGGGCCGACCGCCGCCCCGACGATCGGTACTACTTGAGGATCTTCGTGACCCGACCGGCGCCGACGGTGCGGCCGCCCTCGCGGATCGCGAACTTGAGGCCTTCCTCCATGGCGATGGGCTGGATCAGCTCCACCTTCATTTCGGTGTTGTCGCCCGGCATGACCATCTCGGTGCCCTCGGGGAGGTGCACGACACCGGTCACGTCAGTCGTACGGAAGTAGAACTGCGGGCGGTAGTTGTTGAAGAACGGCGTGTGGCGGCCGCCCTCGTCCTTGGACAGGATGTAGACCTGGCCCTCGAACTCGGTGTGCGGGGTGGTCGTGCCCGGCTTGATGATGCACTGGCCGCGCTCGACGTCGTCGCGCTTGATGCCACGGAGGAGAAGGGCGGCGTTGTCGCCGGCGTGACCCTCGTCGAGCATCTTGTTGAACATCTCGATGCTGGTGACGGTGGTGGTGGTCTTCTCTTCCTTGATACCGATGATGTCAACCTGCTCGTTGACCTTCACGATACCGCGCTCGATACGACCGGTGACGACGGTGCCACGGCCGGTGATCGAGAAGACGTCCTCGACCGGCATGAGGAACGGCTTCTCCGTCTCACGCGGGGGCTCCGGCACGTTCTCGTCGACGGCGTTCATCAGCTCGATGATGCTGTCGGCCCACTTCTCGTCGCCCTCGAGGGCCTTGAGAGCGGAGACGCGCACGACCGGCAGGTCGTCGCCGGGGAACTCCTGAGCGGACAGGAGCTCACGAACCTCGAGCTCGACGAGCTCCAGGATCTCCTCGTCGTCCACCATGTCGGACTTGTTCAGGGCCACGACGATGTAGGGAACGCCGACCTGGCGGGCCAGGAGCACGTGCTCCTTGGTCTGCGGCATCGGGCCGTCGGTGGCGGCGACCACCAGGATGGCGCCGTCCATCTGGGCGGCACCGGTGATCATGTTCTTCACGTAGTCGGCGTGACCGGGGCAGTCGACGTGCGCGTAGTGACGCTTCTCGGTCTGGTACTCGACGTGCGCGATGGAGATCGTAATACCGCGAGCCTTCTCCTCCGGCGCCTTGTCGATCTTGTCGAACGGGGTCGCCTTGTTGAGCTCGGGGTAACGGTCGTGAAGCACCTTGGTGATCGCCGCGGTCAGCGTGGTCTTGCCGTGGTCGATGTGCCCAATGGTGCCGATGTTCATGTGCGGCTTGGTCCGCTCGAACTTGGCCTTAGCCACTGGTTCTCTCCTTGAGAATCTGACTGACTTTCGTCTACACACTCGGGCCCGGGTAAACCCGAACCCCTAGGCGGTGGGGTGACTCTCGCCACCCCACCAGGGCCGGAACTCGTAGGTTCCGCTTGGCAGCGGAGACTATTCGCCCCGGGCCTTCGCGACGATCTCCTTGGCGATGCCCGGGGGCACCTCCGCGTAGGAGTCGAACTGCATGCTGTAGCTCGCGCGCCCCTGCGTCTTGCTACGCAGGTCGCCCACGTAGCCGAACATCTCAGACAGCGGCACGAGCGCCTGGACGACTCGGGCGCCGGCCCGCTCGTCCATCGCCTGGATCTGCCCGCGGCGACCGTTGAGGTCACCGATGACGTCACCCATGTAGTCCTCGGGCGTGGTGACCTCAACGGCCATCATCGGCTCGAGGAGCACAGCATCGGCCTTGCGCGCGGCCTCCTTGAAGGCCATCGAGCCGGCGATCTTGAAGGCCATTTCCGAGGAGTCGACGTCGTGGGCGGCGCCGTCGGTCAGCGTAACCTTCACGCCCACCATCGGGTAACCGGCCAGGACACCGAACTCGGCGGCCTCCTGGGCGCCCGCGTCGACCGACGGGATGTACTCCCGCGGGACACGGCCACCCGAGACCTTGTTCTCGAACTCGTAGCCGTCGTTGCCTTCGCCCAGCGGCTCCAGGTCGATGATGACCCGCGCGAACTGACCGGAACCACCGGTCTGCTTCTTGTGGGTGTAGTCGACCTTCTCCACCTTGCGGCGGATGGTCTCGCGGTAGGCGACCTGCGGACGGCCGACGTTGGCCTCGACCTTGAACTCGCGACGCATACGGTCGACGAGGATCTCGAGGTGAAGCTCGCCCATGCCCCAGATGACGGTCTGGCCGGTCTCCTCGTCGCGGCGGACCTGGAAGGACGGGTCCTCCTCGGCCAGACGCTGGATCGCGGTCGACAGCTTCTCCTGGTCGCCCTTGGTCTTGGGCTCGATGGCGACGTTGATGACCGGAGCCGGGAACGTCATCGACTCGAGCACGACCTGGTTCGCCGGGTCGGACAGGGTGTCACCGGTCGTGGTGTCCTTCAGACCCATGACGGCGACGATCTGACCGGCGATCGCCTGCGGGCGCTCTTCGCGCTTGTTGGCGTGCATCTGGTAGATCTTGCCGATCCGCTCCTTCTTGCCCTTGACCGAGTTCACGACCTGCGAACCGGTGTCGAGCGTTCCGGAGTAGATGCGGATGTAGGTGAGCTTGCCCAGGTGCGGGTCGCTCGCGATCTTGAACGCCAGGGCGGAGAACGGCTCGGCCGGGTCCGCGTGACGCTCGATCACCTTCTCCTCGTTGCCGACCGCGTGGCCCTTGAAGGCCGGGATGTCGGTCGGGGCGGGGAGGTAGGCGACGATCGCGTCGAGCAGCGGCTGCACGCCCTTGTTCTTGAACGCGGTGCCGCACAGGACCGGGTTGATGGAGCTGGCCAGCGTGGCGCGGCGGATGGCCGCGATCAGCTGCTCCTCGGTGGGCTCGGTGCCCTCGAGGAAGAGCTCCATCAGCTCGTCGTCGTTCTCGGCGACGGTCTCGACCAGCTTGTCGCGCCACTCGCGAGCGGCGTCGGCGTGGTCGGCCGGGATGTCGACGGTGTCGTACATCTCGCCCTTGGCCGCCTCGGCGCTCCAGATGAGGGCCTTCATCTTGATGAGGTCGATGACGCCCTTGAAGTCGGCCTCAACGCCCCACGGAAGCTGGATGACCGCCGGGGTCGCGCCCAGGCGGCTGACCATCATGTCGACGCAGCGGTGGAACTCCGCGCCGACACGGTCCATCTTGTTCACGAAGCAGATGCGGGGGACCTCGTAGCGGTCGGCCTGGCGCCACACCGTCTCCGACTGCGGCTCGACACCCGCGACGCCGTCGAACACGGCGACGGCACCGTCGAGGACGCGGAGCGAACGCTCCACCTCGATGGTGAAGTCGACGTGACCCGGGGTGTCGATGATGTTGATCGTGTGACCGGTCCACTCACAGGTGGTCGCGGCCGACGTGATCGTGATGCCGCGCTCCTGCTCCTGCTCCATCCAGTCCATCGTGGCAGCGCCCTCGTGGACTTCACCGATCTTGTAGTTGATACCGGTGTAGAACAGGATGCGCTCGGTCGTGGTGGTCTTGCCCGCGTCGATGTGGGCCATGATCCCGATGTTGCGGACCTTGGCCAGGTCAAGAGCGGTCGTGGTGGCCACTTCTCTCGCGTCCTCGTCGTCTCGTCGAACCCGCTGTTACCAGCGGTAGTGGGCGAAGGCCTTGTTGGACTCGGCCATCTTGTGGGTGTCCTCGCGCTTCTTGACGCTCGCCCCGAGGCCGTTGCTGGCGTCGAGGAGCTCGTTCATGAGGCGCTCGGTCATGGTCTTCTCGCGGCGGGCGCGGGAGTACTGCACCAGCCAGCGCAGGGCCAGGGTGGTGCTGCGCGCGGCGCGCACCTCGACCGGCACCTGGTAGGTCGCGCCACCGACGCGACGGCTGCGGACCTCGAGGGTGGGCTTGACGTTGTCAAGCGCGCGCTTGAGGGTGACGACCGGGTCGTTGCCCGTCTTCTCCCTGCAGCCTTCGAGGGCGCCGTAGACGATCGACTGCGCGATGGAACGCTTGCCGTCGAGGAGCACCTTGTTGATCAGAGCGGTGACCAGCGGCGAGCTGTAAACCGGGTCAGACATGAGCTGACGACGGCCAGGAGAACCCTTACGAGGCATTGTTAGCTCTTCTCCCTCTTCGCGCCGTAGCGGCTACGGGCCTGCTTGCGGTTGCGGACACCCTGGGTGTCGAGCGAACCGCGGATGATCTTGTAGCGAACACCAGGCAGGTCCTTCACACGACCGCCACGCACGAGCACGATGGAGTGCTCCTGCAGGTTGTGGCCCACACCAGGAATGTAGGCCGTGACCTCGATGCCGTTCGTGAGCCGAACGCGGGCCACCTTGCGCAGTGCCGAGTTGGGCTTCTTCGGAGTCGTGGTGTAAACGCGCTGGCACACGCCGCGCCGCTGCGGACTCCCCTTGAGGGCAGGAGTCTTGGTCTTGGAGACCTTGTCCTGCCGGCCCTTGCGGACCAACTGCTGAATAGTGGGCACTGCCACTCCGTTTCGTGCCTTGGCCGGTGCTACGTCATGGGTCTTGCGTTTCGCAGGTTCTGCCGGTGTCATGACCTGCTGTTTTTCCTCATCTCGGTGCCCCCGCGCTCGGGCGTGTCGCGCTGTTCACACAGACACATCCGCGAGGACTTGCGAGCCTGAGAGGCCAGCCTGCGCTCCCCTAACGGGTATGAGCGCACAGCCGAGAGCCCGCTAGAGACGGGCACGAAGCTCAAGACTACCCAGGCCCAGTCGACACGTCAAAACGGCGCGGCAGAGCCATGAGCTTTGCCACTCCGTGTCGCCGGGGCCTGCGGTCTTCTCGCCCGTCCATAGCGCCGCCGACATGATATCCGCACCCTGGCACACTTCGCGCCAGGTTCGCCCAAGTGAGGCCCGAAGCCGCCCGTCGCGGGGCGGACCCCAGGGCTTTCCCCAGGGCGCTCTCTGACGCGCTGCGGCCCCCTGGCGCACTACGGTCACCTCGACCCCTGCCGGGAGGGATGACGCATGCCGCCGTCGTTCGAACTGTTCATCACCCGGCCGCCGGAGCTGCACGGGCGGCGCATCCCCGTACGGGAGCGGCCGGCCGAGATCGGCCGGGCGGCCGAGCTGCTGATCGACTCCGAGGTGATCAGCCGGCGGCACGCCAGGATCTGGCTGGCGGGCGGCTCGACGTGGATCACGGACTGCGGGTCCACCAACGGCACCTGGGTGAACGGGGCCAAGGTGGAACACCCGGTACCGGTCGCGGTCGGCCAGCAGGTGCGTCTGGGCGGCGTGGAGGCCATCCTGCGCGTCGAGGGCACGGAGCCCCAGCCGCACATGCCCGGGCCTGACGCGAACGGGCGGGTCCACCAGGTGGCCGAGGAGCACGCGACCACCTCGGCGCCCATCCAGCGCCCCACCAACACCACCCGTTACCTGTGCGCCGCCGGATACATCGACGAGTCGTTCGGCCAGCTCGTCATCCAGGAGACCCTGGGCCATCCGTACCGGGCCTGCGCCCCCGCCTACGGCGTGGACCTGCCCGCCGTGGTCAAGCACGCGCTGGCCGCCGAGCGGCACCGCGCGGCCCGCGACCTGCTGCTCCTGCTCATCGCCTGCGCCACGCTCGGGGTCCTGGCCACCGGGCTGTCCGGCCTGCTGCCCGATCTGGACGGCCCGCGCGACGCCGTGCCCGCCGTGCTGAAGCTGGGGGTCTTCGCGCTGGTCCCGCTGGCCCTGGCCTGGCTGGTGACCGCCACGCACCTGTTCCACCAGCGGGTGGTGGTGCTGGGCAGGCGCATGTCCAGCCGCCGCTTCAGCCCGTCCAGGGCGCCGTCCCCGATGGGCCCGGAGACCAGGCGCGGCATCGAGCGGCTCGTGCGCGCTCAGCGCGGGAACGTCGTGGTCTTCACCGACTATCTGCCGTTCGCCGGCAGCGGGTACGCCCACGACCGGTGGTCGTTCGCCTTCGACATCACCAAGGCCGCCAAGAAGGACCGGCCGCCCCTGCCGTTCCACTCCGACGACGTGCACGGCTACCTGGCCGCGGAGATCTCCGCCACCGGGCTGCCCAACCTGCGGCTGGGCGAGCGGCTGTTCATCAACGGGGTGGACGTCAACAACGCGCCCCAGCTCCTGCCCGAGCCGCTCGCGCCCCCGGTGTCCACGGCCGATCCCGAGCTGGTCAGGGCGGTGTCACGGGCGCCGGAGTCGTCGGCGCGGGCGTACCTGAGCGTGGAGGTGCTGGGCTGGGGCGGGCAGCTCATGGTGACCGTCTTCATCAGGGCGGTGCGGCTGCGCCGCTCGCTGTTCCTGGAGGGCTCGACGTTCGTGCTGCCGCCGCTGCGGCCGGAGTACTTCGCGGTGGACCGGGTGTCGCCCGACGTGCGTACCGGACTGGCCGTCGCGGTGAGCCTGGGCGCGGCGCGTGCCGTCCCGCTGCTGCTCACCGCGCCGCGGCGGGTGGCGGCCCGGTGGGCGCGGACGGCGGCCAGGCGCCGCCAGGCCCGCGAGGACCGCGCGGTCATCCTCAGCCGCGGCCTGTACGACTACGGCGCCGGCCTGAGCGTGCGCGAGCTGGCCATGGGTGACGACATGCGGCGCTTCTTCATCGCCAGGGACGCCGAGATGTTCGACAAGGTCGTGCACGAGGCGATCTTCAAGGGCGTCAGCCGGTTCCTGGCCGACCACAACATCGACACCGGCGAGGCCGCCGACCGGCTGACCCAGATCATCAACAACAAGACCATCCGCATCGGCAGCGTCTCCGGGCAGGGCCACAACATCGGCGGCAGCAACAACCGCTCGACCGTCACCAACACGAAAGGCGGCGACACATGAGGGATCGCGACGACACCTGGCCGCGCGGGGAGAGCATCCGCATCGACAACCTGTCCGGACAGGGCAACAACATCGGCGGCTCCGGCAACACCGCCTACGTCAACATGGGCGCGCCGGCGCAGTTGCAGACCCTGGTGCGGCAGCTGGAGGCCGCGGTCGCCGGGCACCGCGCCGAGCTGGCCGACCCCGAGGGCGCGGGTGACGCGGTCGAGCTGCTGCGCGAGGAGGTGGACGGCGGCCGGCCCAGCCCCAAGCGGCTCACCGCCTTCCTCAACGCGTTGACCACGTCGGCGGGCAGCGTGACGGCCGTGACGGAGGCGGTCGCCAAGCTCAAGGACACGATCGGCGCGATGCTCTGATACCCGGAACCCAGACATGCCCGGAACGCCGAAACGCCCGGCTCCCCCGAGAGGGAACCGGGCGTTTCGTTAAGCCCGACTTATCGGTTGTACTGCCCGAAGTCGTACTCCTCCAGCGGAACGGCCTCGCCGCTGCCGGTGCCGAACGTGTAGTCGGCCGCGGACCCGTCGTAGCCGCCCACGGTGTACATCGCGGCCTTGGCCTCTTCGGTCGGCTCGACCCGGATGTTGCGGTACTGCGGCATGCCGGTACCGGCCGGGATGAGCTTACCGATGATGACGTTCTCCTTCAGGCCCAGGAGCGAGTCGGACTTGGCGTGGATCGCCGCGTCCGTCAGGACCCTGGTGGTCTCCTGGAAGGAGGCCGCCGACAGCCACGACTCGGTGGCCAGCGACGCCTTCGTGATGCCCATGAGCACCGGACGACCGGCGGCCGGAGAGCCGCTTTCCGCCACGGTCTCGCGGTTCATCTGCTCGAAGCGCGGACGCTCGACGAGCTCGCCGGGCAGCAGGTCGGTGTCACCGGACTCCAGCACGTTCACGCGCTTGAGCATCTGCCGCACGATGATCTCGATGTGCTTGTCGTGGATCGACACACCCTGCGAGCGGTAGACCTGCTGGACCTCCGCCACCAGGTGCAGCTGCACGGCCCGCGGGCCGAGGATGCGCAGCACCTCGTTCGGGTTGACCGCACCGGCCACGAGCTGCTGGCCGACCGTGACGCGCACGCCGTCCTGGACCAGCAGGCGCGAACGCATCGAGACCGGGTAGGCGATCTCCTCCGAGCCGTCGTCCGGCGTGATGACGATCTTCCTGGTCTTGTCGGTCTCGTCGATGCGAACCCGGCCCTCGGCCTCGGAGATCGGGGCGACACCCTTGGGGATGCGCGCCTCGAACAGCTCCTGGACACGGGGCAGACCGTGGGTGATGTCGGCGCCGGCCACACCACCGGTGTGGAACGTACGCATGGTCAGCTGCGTGCCGGGCTCACCGATCGACTGGGCGGCGATGATGCCGACCGCCTCGCCGACGTCCACGAGCTTGCCGGTGGCCAGCGAGCGGCCGTAGCAGGTCGCGCAGACACCGATCTTGGCCTCGCAGACGAGCGCGCTGCGCGTGCGGACGGTCTCGATGCCGGCCTCGACCAGCGCGGTGACGTGGATGTCGTTGATGTCGACACCGGCCGTCGCGATGATCTTGCCGTCGACCTCGACGTCCTCGGCCAGGATGCGGCCGTGCACGTTGGACTCGGCGTTCTCCGCCTTGACCAGGTTGCCGGCCGTGTCACGCTCGCCGACGTGCAGCGGGACCGCGCGGTCGGTGCCGCAGTCGATCTCACGCACGATGACGTCCTGCGCGACGTCCACCAGACGGCGGGTCAGGTAACCCGAGTCGGCGGTACGCAGGGCGGTGTCGGCCAGACCCTTCCGCTGACCGTGGGTGGAGATGAAGTACTCCAGCACCGACAGGCCCTCGCGGAACGAGGCCTTGATCGGCCGCGGGATCGTCTCACCCTTGGTGTTGGACACCAGACCACGGATACCGGCGATCTGACGCACCTGCATCTTGTTACCGCGGGCGCCGGAGTTGACCATCATCCAGACCGGGTTGGTCGCCGGGAAGGCGTTGACCATGTCGGTCTCGACGTCGGCCGTGGCGTGGGTCCAGATCTCGATGAGCTCCTGACGGCGCTCCTCGTCGGTGATCAGACCACGCTCGTACTCGCGCTGCACCTTGTCGGCGCGGCGCTCGTAGTTCTCCATGATCTCGGTCTTGTTCGGCGGCGCGACGACGTCCTCGATCGAGATCGTGACGCCGGAACGGGTCGCCCAGCGGAAGCCGGCGTCCTTGAGCGCGTCGAGCGAGTTGGCGACCTCGACCTTGGGGTAGGTCTCGGCCAGCTCGTTCACGATCGTGGACAGCTGCTTCTTGCCGACCTGGAAGTTGACGAACGGGTAGCTCTCGGGGAGCGTCTGGTTGAACAGGCACCGCCCGAACGTCGTCTCCAGGCGAATCGGGTCGCCCTGCTCCCAGCCCTCGGGAGCCACCCAGTCGCGCGGCGGGAGAACGTCCTTGACCCGGATGTGGATCTTGGCCTGGATCTCCAGCTCGCGGCGGTCGAAGGCCATCTGCGCCTCGGCGATCGAGCCGAACACGCGGCCCTCGCCCAGCGCGCCGTCCTTCTGGGTGGTCAGCCAGTAGAGGCCGATGACCATGTCCTGGGTGGGCATCGTCACGGGCTTGCCGTCGGCCGGCTTGAGGATGTTGTTGGTCGAGAGCATCAGGATGCGTGCCTCGGCCTGGGCCTCAGCCGACAGCGGCAGGTGCACGGCCATCTGGTCGCCGTCGAAGTCCGCGTTGAAGGCGGTGCAGACGAGCGGGTGGATCTGGATGGCCTTGCCCTCGACCAGCTGCGGCTCGAACGCCTGGATGCCCAGACGGTGCAGCGTCGGCGCACGGTTGAGCAGCACCGGGTGCTCGGTGATGACCTCTTCGAGCACGTCCCACACCACGGGGCGGGCGCGCTCGACCATCCGCTTGGCCGACTTGATGTTCTGCGCGTGGTTGAGGTCCACGAGCCTCTTCATCACGAACGGCTTGAACAGCTCCAGCGCCATCTGCTTGGGCAGGCCGCACTGGTGCAGCTTGAGCTGCGGGCCGACGACGATGACCGAACGGCCGGAGTAGTCGACTCGCTTGCCCAGCAGGTTCTGGCGGAACCGACCCTGCTTGCCCTTCAGCATGTCGCTGAGGGACTTCAGCGGACGGTTGCCGGGACCGGTGACCGGGCGACCGCGGCGGCCGTTGTCGAACAGCGCGTCGACGGCCTCCTGGAGCATCCGCTTCTCGTTGTTCACGATGATCTCGGGCGCGCCGAGGTCGAGCAGACGCTTGAGGCGGTTGTTCCGGTTGATGACCCGGCGGTACAGGTCGTTCAGGTCGGAGGTGGCGAACCGGCCACCGTCGAGCTGCACCATCGGGCGCAGGTCCGGCGGGATGACCGGGATGCAGTCGAGCACCATGCCGCGCGGCGAGTTGGTGGTGTTCAGGAACGCCGAGACCACCTTGAGCCGCTTGAGCGCGCGGGCCTTCTTCTGGCCCTTGCCGCTGCGGATGGTCTCGCGCAGGTTCTCGGCCTCGGCGTCGAGGTCGAAGCTGATCAGGCGGTCCTGGATCGCCTGCGCGCCCATGCCGCCCTTGAAGTAGCGGCCGAAGCGGTCGCGCATCTCGCGGTAGAGCAGCTCGTCGCCCTCGAGGTCCTGGACCTTGAGGTTCTTGAAGCGGCTCCACA
The DNA here is from genome assembly GCF_013283785.1 of Nonomuraea antri. Taxonomy (GTDB): domain Bacteria; phylum Actinomycetota; class Actinomycetes; order Streptosporangiales; family Streptosporangiaceae; genus Nonomuraea; species Nonomuraea antri. The sequence continues at coordinate 88,778 of NZ_JABCPZ010000005.1, read as the reverse complement.
CCTCGTCGAGCCGGTCCAGCTCACGCTGGGCGCGGTCGCGAAGCTGGCGCATCTCGCGCTCGGCGCCCTCACGCACCTTGCGGCGCGCGTCGCCCTTGGCCCCGGAGGCCTCGAGCTCGGCGAGGTCGCCTTCGAGCTTCTTCTGCCTGGCCTCGACGTCGGCGTCGCGGCGCTGCTCGATGTGCTGCCGCTCGACGGAGATCTTCGCCTCCAGCGAGGGCAGGTCGCGCTCACGCATCTCGGTGTCGACCTGCGTGATCATGTACGCGGCGAAGTAGATGACCTTCTCCAGGTCCTTCGGCGCGAGGTCGAGCAGGTAGCCGAGGCGCGACGGGACGCCCTTGAAGTACCAGATGTGCGTGACCGGCGCGGCCAGCTCGATGTGGCCCATCCGCTCACGACGCACCTTGGCGCGAGTCACCTCGACGCCACAGCGCTCACAGATGATGCCCTTGAACCGGACGCGCTTGTACTTGCCGCAGTAGCACTCCCAGTCGCGGGTCGGACCGAAGATCTTCTCGCAGAAGAGCCCGTCCTTTTCCGGCTTGAGGGTGCGGTAGTTGATGGTCTCCGGCTTCTTGACCTCGCCGTGCGACCACTGACGGATGTCGTCGGCGGTCGCAAGACCGATCCTGAGCTCGTCGAAGAAGTTGACGTCTAGCATTTTGTGCGATCTCCCCCTCAGACTTCTTCCACGCTGCTCGGCTCACGCCGGGACAGATCGATTCCAAGCTCTTCCGCGGCGCGGAAGACGTCCTCGTCGGTGTCGCGCATCTCGATGGACATGCCGTCGCTGGAGAGCACCTCGACGTTCAGGCACAGCGACTGCATTTCCTTGATGAGGACCTTGAAGGACTCGGGAATCCCCGGCTCGGGGATGTTCTCGCCCTTGACGATCGCCTCGTAGACCTTCACGCGGCCCAGGACGTCGTCGGACTTGATCGTCAGCAGCTCCTGCAGGGCGTAGGCGGCGCCGTACGCCTCCAGGGCCCACACCTCCATCTCACCGAAGCGCTGGCCACCGAACTGGGCCTTACCGCCGAGCGGCTGCTGGGTGATCATGGAGTACGGGCCGGTCGAACGCGCGTGAATCTTGTCGTCGACCAGGTGGAGCAGCTTGAGGATGTAGATGTAGCCGACCGAGATCGGGTACGGGAACGGCTCGCCGGAGCGGCCGTCGAACAGCTTGGCCTTACCGCTGGCCTGGACCATGCGGTCACCGTCGCGGTTGGCCACGGTGTTGCTCAGCAGCCCGACGATCTCCTCCTCGTGGGCGCCGTCGAAGACCGGGGTGGCCATGTTGGTGCGCGGCTCGACCGTCTCGAAGCCCTTGTCGCGCAGCCGCTCGGCCCACGCCTCCTGGACGCCGGAGATGTCCCAGCCGCGGGCCGCGATCCAGCCCAGGTGGGTCTCCAGGACCTGGCCCACGTTCATCCGGCCGGGCACGCCCAGCGGGTTGAGGATGATGTCGACCGGGGTGCCGTCCTCCAGGAACGGCATGTCCTCGACCGGGAGGATCTTGGAGATGACGCCCTTGTTGCCGTGCCGGCCGGCCAGCTTGTCACCGTCGGTGATCTTGCGCTTCTGCGCGACGTAGACGCGCACCAGCTCGTTGACCCCCGGCGGCAGCTCGTCGCCCTCCTCACGGGAGAACACGCGCACGCCGATGACCTTGCCCTGCTCGCCGTGCGGCACCTTCAGCGAGGTGTCACGCACCTCGCGGGCCTTCTCACCGAAGATCGCCCGCAGCAGCCGCTCCTCGGGGGTCAGCTCGGTCTCACCCTTCGGGGTGACCTTGCCGACCAGGATGTCACCGGGCACGACCTCGGCGCCGATGCGGATGATGCCGCGCTCGTCGAGGTCGGCCAGCACCTCCTCCGACACGTTCGGGATGTCGCGGGTGATCTCCTCGGGGCCCAGCTTGGTGTCACGGGCGTCGACCTCGTGCTCCTCGATGTGGATCGAGGACAGCACGTCGTCCTGCACCAGGCGCTGGGACAGGATGATCGCGTCTTCGTAGTTGTGACCCTCCCACGGCATGAACGCCACCAGCAGGTTCTTGCCGAGCGCCATCTCACCGTTGTCGGTGCACGGCCCGTCGGCGATGACCTGGTTGACCTCCACCCGGTCGCCCTCGGCGACGATGGGCTTCTGGTTGAAGGAGGTGCCCTGGTTGGAGCGCTTGAACTTGGCGACACGGTAGGTGGTGCGCGTGCCGTCGTCGTTCATGACCGTGATGTAGTCGGCGGAGACCTCCTCGACCACACCGGCCTTCTCGGCGCTGATGACGTCGCCGGCGTCGGTCGCGGCACGGTATTCCATGCCGGTGCCGACCAGCGGCGCCTCGCTCTTGAGCAGCGGCACGGACTGCCTCTGCATGTTGGAGCCCATGAGCGCGCGGTTGGCGTCGTCGTGCTCGAGGAACGGGATCATCGCGGTGGCGACCGACACCATCTGGCGCGGCGACACGTCGATGTAGTCGACCTCCTCGGCGCGGGCGAGCTCGGTCTCACCACCCTTGGTGCGGACCAGGACGCGCGACTCGGCGAACGACCCGTCGGGGTTGAGCACCGTGTTGGCCTGCGCCTTGACGTAGCGGTCTTCCTCGTCGGCCGTGAGGTAGTCGATCTGTTCGGTGACCTTGCCGTCGACGACCTTGCGGTACGGCGTCTCGACGAAGCCGAAGGCGTTGATCCGGCCGTAGGAGGCCAGCGAGCCGATCAGACCGATGTTCGGGCCTTCCGGGGTCTCGATCGGGCACATCCGGCCGTAGTGGGACGGGTGCACGTCTCGGACCTCGAAGCCGGCCCGCTCACGGGACAGACCACCGGGACCCAGCGCGGACAGACGACGCTTGTGCGTCAGACCGGCCAGCGGGTTGGTCTGGTCCATGAACTGCGACAGCTGCGAGGTGCCGAAGAACTCCTTGATCGACGCCACCACCGGGCGGATGTTGATCAGGGTCTGCGGCGTGATCGCCTCGACGTCCTGCGTGGTCATGCGCTCGCGGACGACGCGCTCCATGCGGGCCAGGCCCAGGCGCACCTGGTTCTGGATCAGCTCGCCGACGCTGCGCAGACGGCGGTTGCCGAAGTGGTCGATGTCGTCGACCTCGACGATGACCTCACGGTCGTTGGCGCCGGGCATCGACTCCTCGCCCGCGTGCAGGCGGACGATGTACTCGATGGTGGCGACGATGTCGTCTTCGGTCAGCGTGCCCTGGGTGATCTCAGAGTCAACGCCCAGCTTCTTGTTGATCTTGTAACGACCGACCTTGGCCAGGTCGTACCGCTTGGGGTTGAAGTACAGATTCTCCAGCAGGGTCTGCGCCGACTCCTTGGTCGGCGGCTCACCGGGACGCAGCTTGCGGTAGATGTCGAGCAGAGCGTCGTCCTGACCGGCGGTGTGGTCCTTCTCCAGCGTGGCCCGCATCGACTCGTACTGGCCGAAACGCTCCAGAATCTGGTCGGTGGTCCATCCCAGTGCCTTGAGAAGCACGGTGACGGCCTGCTTGCGCTTACGGTCGATACGCACGCCGACGCTGTCACGCTTGTCGATCTCGAACTCGAGCCAGGCCCCCCGCGACGGGATGACCTTGCACCCGTACAGGTCCTTGTCCGAGGTCTTGTCGACGTTGCGTTCGAAGTAAACGCCGGGCGAGCGGACCAGCTGCGAGACCACGACACGCTCGGTGCCGTTGATGATGAAGGTGCCCTTCGGCGTCATGAGCGGGAAATCGCCCATGAACACCGTCTGGCTCTTGATCTCACCGGTGGTGTTATTGATGAACTCCGCCGTGACGAACATCGGGGCGGAGAAGGTCATGTCCTTGTCTTTGCACTCATCGACTGAGTACTTGGGCGGCTCGAACCGGTGGTCGCGGAACGACAAGGACATGGTCCCCGAGAAGTCCTCGATGGGACTGATCTCTTCAAAGATCTCTTCGAGGCCCGACTGAGTCGGGACGTCCCTGCGCCCGGCCTGACGAGCCGCCTCGACCCGGCCCTTCCACTTCTCGTTGCCGAGCAGCCAGTCGAACGACTCGGTCTGCAGGGCGAGAAGGTCAGGAACTTCGAGGGGCTCCTGGATGCGCGCGAAAGAGACGCGACGGGGACCAGCGGGTACGGCGGAGGCGTTGCGCGAGGCTGCCAACAGATGTCCTTCCGAGGGCTCGCGGCGGACTGACTACACGCACGCCAGACAACCTCGCAACGTGAGCAAGCGGAGCGGGTCGTCAAAGGGCAGCGCAAAGGGGCAGTGTAGCCGAACGGCACACGCCTGTCCACTTCGCTCTCGCTGCATGCTCCACGTTGGTCGCAGCATCGCCCGTTCAGACGGAAACGTCAAGCCCGCGAGCCCGACTTTTAGCCGCCTTGAGGCCCGGACGCTGGGTTTTCTCCCCTGCGTGATCGGTCGCCTACCGCCAGGCCCAAGACGATACCCGCGAACGGGGGCGGTTAACGCTCCGTCACACCGAGGGTCGAACCCATGCGCTCGACCGGTGTAGCTGTGACTGAGGTACCCGCTTCATTGGCTGCGCTAAACCTGATTTTTGGTAACAATTGAACGACGCGGCGCGCCCGGCAGGTCAGGCGGTCCCCAGCAGGGTCGAAAGGCCCGCCACCCGCCAGGCGGAATCTTGCTTGACCATGACGAATCTGGCCCGGTTGTGGTTGATCTCTTGCTGGGGTGTGGCTTTACCAGGGATCTCCTTGACCGTACCAGTGTTCACGAACAGCAGGACCTCGACCCGGTCCGGCTCGGCCCGCTCCACGGCCACGCCGGCCACGGTGGCGGTCTGCACCATTTTCTGGGCCTTGGCCTCGGCGACCAGCGTGGTGGTCAACTTCTTGTACTGCGCGGCCAACTCGCCGGTCGTGTGGGTGGCGGCGCGGGCCAGGTCGCGTTCGATCGTGCGGTAGTCGTACGACAGCAGATCGGGCGCGACCGCCTTGGCCGCCACCATGGCCTCGGCGGCCGAGACGTCGGCGGCCCGCAGGTCGCGCAGGTCCAGCCACATCACCGTGACCAGCCAGCCCGCGGTGGCCACGATGACGCCGAGCAGCACGGCCACGACGATCCTCACAGCACCTGCACCGCCTTCGAGACCAGCCAGACGCCGCCGACCTTGGTGACGTCCATCGACCATCGGTAGAACCGCTCCTGCGGCGGGCTCTTGGAGCCGTCCCAGCGGATCTCCACGTCGGCCACGACCAGGACCTTCGCCGTGCCCTCCGCCAGCGAGACCAGCCCCGTCGCGCGCAGCACCCCCTGCTGGACGACCTTGTTGGCCACGGTCGTGCTCTTCAGCCGCTCGGCGTTGGCCACGTACTCCGCCCTGGCCCCGCCGGTGGAGGAGGCGAGCAGGCGCTTCACGTCGGCGTCGACGGTCTTGTAGTTGAGCGAGAGCAGGTTCTTGGCGTGCGTGCCCGCGGCCAGCAGCACCGCCTGCTTGTCATCGGCCCTGACCTGCTCGCCGCGCGCCTGCACGGAGATCCACACGCCCGCGGCGACCAGCAGCGCCAGCAGCGCGCTGAGCACGCCGATCACGATGTGAACGGGCCGAGCAGCGGGTACCGCCACGTCTGCTCTCCTTCCCCGGCCAGTCGCCGGATCATAACCCGCCGCCGTCACCTGGAGCCCCGGAATCGACGCAGGCGGCAGCGCGCCCGCCGTCCGGACACGCCTGATTCAGACGCCTCAGAGGCCGTACGGGTGCACGCTCATGCACACGAAAGGGACCTGACCGCTCTTCTGATCTTGCATGCCGCAGATCAGTCAAGTCACCCAGGTCCCACAATGCCCCGCAGCGGGGCCTCAGCCGCCCGCTGAGCCTCGAACGCCCGTTCCCCGGGGCCGTAGCCTCGGCCCGCTACCTGACGCCGTTGAGATGGGCGTTGATCAGCCGGGGGTACTCCTCCAGCCAGTTGCGCCCGCGATCGTCCACGAACGAGCCCCGCGGCGGGATCACCCCGTTGGCCGCCAGCCAGGCGCCGGGCGGCTGCTGGGTCCTGCGCAGCCGGTTGCCGGTGGGCATGAGCTGCGGCGGGATCGGCGGCAGCGCGCCCGGGTCGTGCCCCATCTGCGCCTCGGCCTCCAGCTCGGAGACGTCCTTCTCCTCGGACATGCCGATCGGGCCGTGCCTGCGGGCGTTCAGGAACTGCCGCACCACCGGCTCGTCGCTCGACAGCAGCATCTCGCGCGGCCCGAACATGACCAGCTCGCGGCGGAACAGCAGGCCGATGTCGTCGGGCACGGTGCGTGCGGTGTTGATGTCGTGCGTCACGATCAGGAACGTCGCCTCGATGTCGGCGTTGAGATCGACGATCGTCTGGTTCAGGTACGCGGTGCGCACCGGGTCGAGGCCGGAGTCGGGCTCGTCGAACAGGATGATCTCCGGGTCGAGCACCAGTGCCCTGGCCAGGCCGGCCCGCTTGCGCATGCCGCCGGAGATCTCGCCGGGCAGCTTGCCCTCGGCCCCGACCAGGCCGACGAGCTCCATCTTGGCCATCACGATCTGGCGGATCTGGGTCTCGGTCTTCTTGGTGTGCTCGCGCAGCGGGAAGGCGATGTTGTCGTAGAGGTTCAGCGAGCCGAACAGCGCGCCGTCCTGGAACAGCACGCCGAACAGGCGGCGCAGCTCGTAGAGCTTGTTCTCGGTGCAGTTGGCCAGGTCGTAGCCGTCGATCCAGATGTGCCCGCGATCCGGCCTGAGCAGCCCGACCAGCGTCTTCAGGAACACCGACTTGCCGGTGCCCGACGGTCCGAGCAGCACCGAGATCTCGCCGGCGGGCAGGGTCAGCGAGACGTCCTCCCAGATGACCTGCTTGCCGAACGACTTGGTCAGCCCGTCGACGACGACTTCGACACCCACCGGTCACCATCCCACTCGCAGCAGAGCGCATTCAGGCGTTGCCAACACGTTAGCGGCGTCCGGTGGAATTGGAATGCGATCCAATAACTTGTTACTGGCCGGTTATGAGCTCGTCGGCGGGCTCGTCGGCGGGCTTCTCGGCTTCGGCCAGCGCGCGCAGGGCCGGACGAAGCGCCGCGGCGATCTCCTCCGGCGGCGCGCTGCGCAGTTCGTCCAGCTCCAGGAGCTGGTGTCCGATGGTCACGCCGAGCATGACCATGGTCATCAGCGCCGCGCGCAACCGCGCGTCCGCGGCGGGCAGCGCCTCTTCGAGCCGGTCGATCTGGGCCTTCAGTACGAACCGCGCGGACGCCGCCGCCTCGGGATGCGTGAGCATCGACCGCATCATGGCCAGCGTGCCCTGGGGCAGCTCGCCCATCTTCACGCTCAGCGTGCTGAGCAACTCCTCGACCAAGCCGTCCACGCCCGCCTCCGAACGCACCGCCGGCGTGACCCGCACGGCCTGCTGGAAGAGCTCCTGCTTGCTGCCGAAATACTGCATGACCAGCGCGGGGTCGACCCCCGCCGCCTTGGCGACGGCCCTGATTGTGGCCCGCTCGAACCCCAGCTCGGCGAACAGCGCCCTGGCCGCGCCGAGGATCCTCTCCTCGGTTCTACGCCGCCGCTCGGCCCGCGTCTCACTCACACTCTGACTCTACAGGCGTTGACCGATTCCCGGATTTCACTCTACGCTCGTTGAGTCAACACCGGTTGAGCGAATGCGGGAGACTGACATGTCCACCATCGAGAAGATCGTCACCGGCTATCACGCGGCCATGCTCGCCAAGTCCGCCGACGCCCTGGCCGACCTCTACGCCGAGGACGCCGAGCACGAGTTCCCGTTCGGCGGCATGCCCGCCTACCAGGGCAGGGAGCAGGTCCGGGCCGGCTACCGGGCCGCGTGGGACGCCTCACCCGGCCGGGTGGCCGAGGTGCGGCGGGTGGCCGTGCACACCGGGGACGACCCGGAGGTCGTGGTCGTCGAGCAGGAGACCGACGTCGTCGTCGGGGACCGGAGGATCACCGTCCCCGGGGTGATCGTGCTGCGGATCAAGGACGGCGTGATCGTCCACAACCGCGACTACCTGGACGTGAGCGCCGTCGCCCGGGTCCTGACGAGTGATCAGGACGCCGGCGAGGGCGGCAGGTAGACCACCATCGTGTCCGCGAACCTGTCGTGGTGACACTGCTTGGCGTCGTTCCCGTAGATCTGCGTGATGTTGATCAGGACGAGGATCCAGCCCACCGACGGGATCAGCGGCGGCGCCCAGTAGGCCAGCGCCCGGAGCGCGGACGCGCTCAGCGACGGCGGGCGTCCGGTCCGCGGTGAGATCACCTTCATGTCGAAGACCCACTTGCCGAACGTCCGGCCGAACCGGGCGTGCAGCAACCAGTAGTAGAAGAAACCGGGGACCAGGGCGATGGTCTCGTCCCAGCGCGTGGTGAAGGTCTCCGCCAGCTCTTCGACACCCCATCCCAGCAGGCCGAGCAGGGCCAGGTCGATCAGCGCGGCGAAACACCGGTGAGACCTGGAGGCGAGCCGGAGGCGGACGACCGAGCCCGCGGGTTGTGTCACCCGAGGATTGTCCACCAACCCGCGGACGCCGCCAACGAATGAGCCGGCGGCGATCAGCGGGTCATCGGGGTCAGCGGGTCAGCAGCTCGCGCAGGATCTTCGCGATGTCCGCCGGCGCCTCCTCGGCCATGAAGTGGCCGTACCCGACCGTCAGGTGGCGCAGGTCGTCGGCCCAGGCACCCCACAGGGCCGCCGCGTCGAAGCCGAGCATCGCGCCCCAGTCCTGCTGCAGCACGGTGACCGGCATCCGCAGCCGGGTGCCCGCGTCCTTGTCGGCCTGGTCGTGCTCGACGTCGATGCCGGCCGAGGCACGGTAGTCGGCCACGATGGACGGCACCGCGGCGCGGCAGGCGTCCAGGTAGGCGGCCCTGACCTCGGCCGGGATCGCCGCCGGATCCCCGGTCCACAGGTCGAGGAAGTGGCCGAAGAACTCGTCGGAGGAGGCGGCGATCATCCGCTCGGGCAGTCCGGGCGGCTGGGCCATCAGGTAGAGGTGGAAGCCGACCGCCGCGCTGACGCCGTGCATCGCCTGCCACATGTCCAGGGTCGGCAGGACGTCCAGGCTGGCCAGATGCGTGATCTTCTCGGGGTGGTCGAGCGCGGCGCGGAAGGCCACCAGCGCGCCGCGGTCGTGCCCGGCCAGCGCGAATCGCTCGTGGCCCAGCTCCCTGGCCAGGGCCACGATGTCGGCGGCCATGGTGCGCTTGGCGTAGGTGTCGGGGCCGGTCTCGGCGGGCTTGTCGCTGGCGCCGTAGCCGCGCAGGTCGGGGACGATCACGGTGTGGTCGGCCGCGAGGTCGGCGGCCACGTGCCGCCACATCAGGTGGGTCTGCGGGAAGCCGTGCAGCAGCACGATCGGGCTGCCCGAGCCGCCGACGGCCGCGTTCAGCGACACGCCGTCGGCGACGCGGACACGGCGGTACTCGAAACCGTCGATCACAGGGGTCATGGTTCGCGTTCTCTTTCCTAGGCGGATTGACCGATGGCTTCAGCCTGCCCGCGCCCGATGAGCAACCGATGAGCACGCGATACCGTGACCTGGGACGACCCTGCGAAAAGCGTGGTCGCCCCGGGAAGGACGGGTTCGGGGGTGCGCGTCGAGTTCGGGGTGCGGGTCGAGTTCGGGGTGCTCGGGCCGGTGACGGCCTGGGACGAGCACGGCCGGACGATCGCGCTCAAGGGGCCGCGGCACCGCGCCGTCCTGGCCCGCCTGATCGTCGCGCGCGGCCGGGTGGTGCCCGTCGGCGTCCTGGCCGAGGACCTGTGGGAGGTACCGCCGCCGGACGCGGTGGGCGCGCTACGCACGTTCGTCGCCGCACTGCGCCGCGCACTCGAACCGGCCCGCCCGCCACGCACCCCGGCCCGCCTGCTGGTCACGGAGGGTCCGGGGTACGCCCTGCGAACCGAACCCGACACGGTGGACGCCTGGCGCTTCGAGCGAACGGTGGGCGGACGCGCAGCGCCCGTTCGGGAGACGCGACTTCAGCAGACGCAGCTTCGGGAGGCGGGACTTCAGGAGGCGCGACTTCGGGAGGCCGCTCTGGAGGAGGCCACGCTGGAGGAGGCCACGCTGGAGGAGGCTCTGGGCTGGTGGCGTGGGCCTGCCTATGCGGACTTCGCCGAGGAGCCCTGGGCGCGGGCCGAGCGGGCCCGGCTGGCCGAGTTGCGGCTGCAGGCGGTGGAACACCTGGCCGAGGCACGCATGTCCCTGGGCCGGGCGGCGGCGGCGATCCCGGACCTGGACGCGCACGTCACTGAGCATCCCTGGCGCGAGAACGCGTGGGGACTGCTGGCACTCGCCCTCTACCGCACCGACCGCCAGGGCGACGCACTGGCGGTACTACGCCGCGCCCGGACGCTGCTGGTGGAACAACTGGGCGTGGACCCCGGCCCGGATCTACGCCGCCTGGAGACCGACATACTCCAACAAGCCCCCCACCTCCAACCGCCACCCCTCCAACCGGCCCATCCCCAATCGGTCGCGGGTGTCCACGCCGATACCCCGCAGGCCACGCCGATCGCACCGACCAGGCCGGCCGCACCGAGCGGGCTGGGCACGACGGAAAAGGCAGGCGCACCCGCTCAGCCAGCCGCCCGCGATGAGCCGGGCGCCGGTAATGAGGCGGGCTCCCGCGATGAGACAGGCGCCCGTGGTGAGGCGGGGCCCCGCGATGAGGTGCGCCCCCGAGATGAGGCAAGCCCTCGCGATGAGGTGCGCCCCCGAGATGAGACGCGCCCCCACGATGAGGCCCGCCTCCACGATGAAGCGAGCCCACGCGATGGGGCCGGCCCGCGTAATGAGGCGGGCCCCCGTGATGAGACGCGCCCCCGTGATGAGACGCGCCCCCGAGACGGAGCGAACCCCCACAATGAGACCCGTCTCCGCGGTGAGGCGAGCGCCCGCGATGAGGCAAGTGTGCGTGATGAGACACGCGCGCCGCATGCCGCACAGGCGGCTGAGGGGGTGGGCGACGGGTCGACGGCTTCCGGTCGGGGTGCGTCCGATCGGGTGTGGGCGCAGGCAGCCGCGAGTTACGAGCGTGCCGTTTCCGCCGGCGCTCGGGCGCGCCTGGAGTCGACGGTGAGCCTGTTGCGTACCCTCGCCGTGACCGGGGGCGGCGGGCTGGAGGCGGCGCGGGGGCATCGGGTGGCGGCCATCGCGGCTGCCGAGGAACTGGGTGATCCGGAGCTGACCGCCCGGGTGATCGGCAGGTACGACGTCCCAGCCGTGTGGACCCGCGTGGACGACCCGGAGCAGACCGCTCAGGTGCTCGCCGCCGCCGAGCGCACCCTCGCCGCGCTCCCGCCGGGGACGCTCCAACCGGCGCGGGCGCGGCTGCTGGCGACCATCGCGGTGGAGTCGCGCGGCACCGGCAGCGCACGCGCGCTCCAGGCCGCCCGCCAGGCCGAGGACCTGGCCCGCCGCCTGGACGACCCCATGCTGCTGGCGTTCGCGCTCAACGGCGTCTTCATGCAGACCTTCCACCGCACCGGCCTGGCACCGCGCAGGGACGAGATCGGCGCCGAGCTGGTCGCGCTGTCCGCCAGGCATGGGCTGACGACGTACGAGGTGCTCGGTCACCTCCTCCGCATGCAGGCACGCGGCGCACTCTCGGATTTCCCTGCGGCCGACCGGCACGCGGACGCCGCCGATCGCCTGGCCGAGCGGCACGAACTGCCGCTGGTGGGCGTGTTCACCACGTGGTACCGGGCGCTCCGGCTCACCGCCACCGGCTCCAACGCCAAGACCGACACCCCAACCGACACCCCGACCGACACCAAGACCGACACCCCGACCGAGGCCGAGGCGAGCCCGGGCGGCGCGTCCACCACGCCGCCCGGCGGTGCGGCGGAGGAGGCGTACCTGGCCGCCGCCGAGCGGCTGCGCGGGGCCGGCATGCCCGGGCTGGAGCGCGGCCTGCTGCCGCTCGCCCTCCTGTGCCTGCGGCTGCACCACGGCCTGCCGATCGAGGAACCCGCCCGCGAGGACGCGACGGACTGGGGCCCGTACGAGCCGTGGGTCCGTCCGTTCCTGCTGCTCTCGCGAGGCCGGCGGACGGCGGCGGCGCAAGCGCTCGCCCAGGTCCCAGACCCGCCGCACGACCTGCTGATGGAGGCCCTGTGGTGCCTCACCGCGCGGGCGGCCGTCGCCGTCAGCGATCGCCGGACGATGCGACGCGCCCACGCCGCGCTCACCCCGGCCGCGACGGAACTGGCCGGCGCGGGCAGCGGCCTGCTCACCCTGGGCCCGGTCGAGCGGCACCTCGCCGACCTGGCGACGGCCCTCGACCGGTCGGCCTGAGCAGCGAAGACCCGGCCGAAGGCACCGATCAGGCGTCGGTGGCGTACTTCTCCACGTACGTACGCGCCGTCTGCGCCATCTCCGGTTCCAGCCACTCGGCGGCCACCAGGAGCCGGGGCAGCAGGTGACGTTCCAGGGTCACGGCGCGGAACGCCAGCGCGACGGTGATGTCGTGGTCGGGCCGGTGCACGACCTCGATCGGATCACCCGCGCGGATCTCCCCCGGCGTGATGACCCGCAGCAGCGCCCCGGTACGGCCGACCGCGGTGAACTTCTTGATCCACCCCTTCTCGCCGACCCAGCCCGCGAACGTGCGGCACGGCACGCGGCCCCCGGTCACCTCCAGCACCAGGTCGGCGCCGATCCGCCAGCGTTCGCCGATCAGCGCCTCGTTGACGTCCAGGCCGGAGGTGGTCAGGTTCTCGCCGAACGCGCCGTTGGCGAAGGTGCGGTCGAGCGATCGCTCCCAGGTGTCCAGGTCTTCACGGGCGAAGGCGTAGACCGCGCGGGCCTCGCCGCCGTGGAAGCGCGAGTCGCAGACGTCGTCGCCGCTCACCCCGCTGCCCTTGGCGCTGGGCGGCGTCACCAGGACCCCTCCCGGCGCGGGCCGTTTGTCGATTCCGGTCATCCCGGTGGGCGCATCTGTGTAGTCGACGGGCATGGCACGGCCGACGTTCACCGACAGGAGTTTCACAGGCGCACGTTACCCGCTCCCACGTGGAACGGGACAATCAATAAAAAAGAGGCGGCACACCCGGCACCAGGGTGTGTCGCCTCTTTTTGAAGATCGTGAAAATTACTTCACGGTGACGGTGGCGCCGGCGCCCTCGAGGGCAGCCTTGGCCTTCTCCGCCTGCTCCTTGTTGACCTTGCCGTCGAAGACCGGCTTCGGAGCGCCGTCGACCAGGTCCTTGGCCTCCTTGAGGCCCAGGGACGTCAGGGCGCGGATCTCCTTGATGACCTGGATCTTCTTGTCGCCGGCGGCCTCGAGGATGACGTCGAACTCGTCCTGCTCCTCAACGGCGGCGGCCTCGCCACTACCAGCGGCGGGGGCGGCGGCGGCGACCGCGACCGGGGCGGCGGCCTTGACGTCGAACGTCTCCTCGAACAGCTTCACGAAGTCGGAAAGCTCGAGGAGGGTCATCTCCTTGAAAGCGTCGAGCAGCTCGTCGGTGCTGAGCTTCGCCATTTTGATTTCCTCCGTATAGGACTAGCTAAAACTAAGAACGGGACCGCGGGTTGTGCGGCAATCCCCGAGCTACTCGCCCGCCTCTTCGCGCTTCGCGCGAAGGGCTTCGGCCAGCTGAGCCATGTTGGTGGGCAGCGCGGCGAACATCGCGGCAGCAGCGCTCTGCTTCGCCTTGAGCGCGCCAGCAAGCTTCGCGAGGAGAACCTCGCGGGACTCGAGGTCGGCGAGCTTGGTGATCTCGGTAGCGTCCAGCGCCTTGCCGTCGAGGACGCCGCCCTTGATCACCAGAAGGGGATTGGCCTTGGCGAAGTCACGCAGACCCTTGGCAGCCTCGACCACGTCGCCCTTGACGAAGGCGACGGCCGTCGGGCCGATCAGCAGGTCGTCCAGACCAGAGACGCCGGCCTCGTTGGCCGCGATCTTGGTCAGGGTGTTCTTCGCCACGGCGAACTTCGCATTCTCACCAAGAGCAACGCGCAGCTGCTTGAGCTGAGCGACGGTGAGACCGCGGTACTCGGTCAGAACGGCGGCGGCGCTGCCTTCGAACTCGCTCTTGAGCTCGGCAACCGCTGTCGCCTTATCCGCCCTCGCCATGGGCCTCCTTCCAGATGTGCCACCGGCGAAGGCCCAGAAATGAGAACGGCCCCGGGCGCAGGGCGCACACGGGGCTCACGCACACGGATCAACCATGTGGGAAACTCGCATTCACACCTGCGCGGGTCGCCCACATAGTGTGGATCCTTCGGCCGCCAGGTATTGAGGCACCTGACGACGACCGGCGGTCTTCGGCAACGCCCAGCCTACGTGCTGGCCGCCGAGTTTCCAAATCGTTCTCGGTAAAACCTGTCAGTTGGTGGTGCCCTTGGGCAGCTCGCCCACCTGGTCGGCCGGCGGGGCCTGGATGTTCACGGGCTCGTTGAACCCCTTGAAGAACAGCGTGGCGTCGAACGTGACGCCGTCCTTGCCGCCGTTCATCGCCAGCTTGCGCGGCAGGTTGTCGCTGCCGACCCACAGGTCGAACTTGAGGTCCTTGAGCTCGGCCAGGTTCGTGCGCGCGTTCTGCTGCTGGTCGGCGGGCAGTTGCTGCACGGCGGCGTCGACCGGGAACGTGCCGCTGTAGTGGGTGGTGTCGGTGCCGTTGACGCTCTCGTTCCCGACCGCCTTGACGTCCTGCGACGCCGTGATCATCTTTGTGACGGTGGCCAGGTCGAACTGCTGGATCTGGTCGGTGTACTGCTTGACCTGGTCGCCGCCGCCCATCTCGCTGAGCGACACCTTGATCCACGGCTTGGACGCCCCGACGAGCTCCCTGAGCGCGTCGATCTTGACGTAGACGACGTCGCCCTGGAGCACGGCCCGGACGCCGCCGGGCACGCTCTTGTCGCCGACGTCGATGGCGTCCAGTGTGAGGTCGACGGCCAGCGTCGGCTTGCCCTGGTAGAGCATCCGCCCCTGCACCTTGCCGCCACCCTGCTCGGGGTGGGTCGCGTTCGCCACGATGTCAACGGTGTAGCTGCTGACCTCAGCGGTCTTCTGCGCGGCCTGCGTGAGCACCTCGGCGGCGGCCAGGTTGACCTGGAGGGGCTGCGCGGTGGTTCCACAACCAGCGGCCGCGGCGACGACGAGTGCGGCGCCTGCCGCGGCGGTGGCGAGAGTAATCCTGCGCTTCAGCATGTCTTGACCCTACGTTTCGGAAATCCCGCCGTAGCACCTTTCCCCCACAATTCGTGGAAAACCCAGGGTGATCCCTTACAAGTCCCCTATTTCCTGAACACAACCCTGAGACTCCAGTCGTAGCCCCGAGTTGCCCTAAGGTTTGTCACCCGTCTCGCCTGCCGAGGCCGGGTAAGCGCCGGAGGCCCGATGACCCATCACCAGCCCGTGTCACCCGAGCCTCGGCCGCCCGTCGTGACCGAGGTCCGCCCGGCTCGGCGTCCGCGACTGCGCACGGTGGCCGTGGCCGTCGTGATCACTGCGGCGGTGGCCTGGGTCGTGCTCGGACGCTCGTCCGCCCCGGCGTTCCGGCAACTGGGCGAGCCGATCACGGGCGCCGTACGGTGGGCGGGCGCGGTGACGTTCACGGAGCCGGACGGCCGCCCGATCGCCTGGATCGCCCACGGCGACCAGGCCCAGCGGTGGGACCTGGCGACGCGCGAGAAGATCGGCGAACCGGCGCTCGCCGGGGGCGACTTCATCACCGCGCTGACAACCGGCCGGCTGAACGGCAGGCCGATCGTCGCCGGCAGCGGGGGCGGCGAACTCGTCCGCCTGTGGGACCTGACGTCCGGCGAAGAGGCGGGCACCTTCACCGGAGCCGGCTCCTCGGTGGCGCTCGGGCAGCTCGACGGCCGGC
Organism: Nonomuraea antri; assembly: GCF_013283785.1. Lineage (GTDB taxonomy): Bacteria > Actinomycetota > Actinomycetes > Streptosporangiales > Streptosporangiaceae > Nonomuraea > Nonomuraea antri. The sequence goes on along the minus strand of NZ_JABCPZ010000005.1, from coordinate 72,945 downwards.
CGACAGCGGTCGCCGGAGACCGTCTCGGCCGGGTCGGCGTGTGGGACCTGGCCGCGGGCGAGCAGCTCGGGAACACGCTCACCGGGCACACCGGCCACGTCTATGCGGTGGCGGTCGGACAGCTCGACGGCAGGACGATCGCGGTGTCCGGCGGCAAGGACGGCACGGTACGCGTGTGGGACCTCGCGGCGGGCGAACAGCTCGGCGCCCCGCTCACCGGCCACACCGGCGACGTGCGCTCGGTGACCGTGGGACGGCTGGGCGACAGGACGATCGCGGTCACCGGCGGCCACGACGCCACCGTACGCGTGTGGGACCTGGCCGCGGGCGAGCAGCTCGGGAACACGCTCACCGGGCACACCGACAGGATCTGGTCGGTGGCCATCGGGCGGTTGGGCGGCGAGACGGTGGCGGTCTCCGCCGGCGGGGGCGACGGCACCGTGGGGGTCTGGGGGCTGGGCGCGACCGGCGACTGAGAATGGGCGCCGGGCACCCCACGTCCCGCGAGCAGGTACGCGGGAAAGACAAAAGCCCCCGCCCCGGAGGTGAATTCCAGGGGTCGTCGCAACACGCATGATCAACTAGTAGCCGCGAGCAGCATAGCGAGACGCTCGGCTGGGGTCTCCCAGTCGAGCGTCTTTCTTGGTCTGGCGTTCAATTCAGCAGCGACGGCGTCGAGCTGGTCGCGCGTGTGGACCGACAGGTCGGTGCCCTTCGGGAAGTACTGGCGCAGCAGGCCGTTGGTGTTCTCGTTGGAGCCGCGCTGCCAAGGACTGGCCGGATCGCAGAAGTAGACCGGCATGTCGGCGGCGACGGAGAACTCGTGGTGACGGCCCATCTCACTGCCCTGGTCCCAGGTCAGAGAGCGCTTGAGATGGGCCGGCAGCGTCGCGACGGTGTCCAGCAGGGCGTCGCGCATGCGCTCGGCACTGCGGTCGGTCGGCAGGTGGACGAGCATCACGTAGCGAGTGGTGCGTTCGACCAGCGTGCCGATGGCCGAGCTGCCGTTCTTGCCGATGATGCAGTCCCCTTCCCAGTGGCCGGGGACGGCCCGGTCGTCAGCTTCGGCGGGCCGCTCGCTGATCATGACCATGGGCGTGCTGTAGCGGGGCTGGCGCTGCTGGGCCAGGCGACGGGGCTTGCGCATCGCGCGGCCGGTGCGCAGCGCCCGGGTCAGCTCGCGGCGCAGCTCGCCGCGGCCTTGGACGTAGAGAGCCTGGTAGATGGTCTCGTGGCACACGTGCATCTCCGCCCGCTCGGGAAAGGTCCGGCGCAGGCTCTGGACGATCTGCTCCGGGCTCCAGCGCTTGTGCAGGTGCTCCTGAATGTAGGCCCGTAACTCCGGGTTCTGCCCGATCTTGCTGGGCTTGGGGCGGGGCCGGCGGGCGTCGGCGCGGGCCTGGGCCGCGTGCGGCCGGTACTGGCCGCCTGTGGGGTGCCGGTTGCGGCGGATCTCCCGGCTGATGGTGGACGGCGCACGGCCCATCTCGCGGGCGATCTCGCGGATCGACGCCTTCTCCCGTACCCGGTCGGCGATGTAGATCCGCTCGTCTTCCCGCAGATAGCGGGACTCACCTGGTGGGGGCACCGTCCGTGGTGCGGGCGGTGCCCCCTTGTTCCATTTGGTGCGGTTCCAGCCGTTCCGCCACCGCTTCCCGGTCCGGATGTTGATCCCAACGATCCGACACGCTTCCCGGCTGCTGAAACCTTGATCCATAAGCCGGAAGTATTCCTCCCGCTCACGGATCAGCTTCTTCGGGCCCTGCGGAGATCGGATCTTGCGGATCTCGAACTCTTCCATCGCACTCCCCAACCTGGGGTGTTGCGACGACCGCTAGAAGGAAAGGGAGATCCGGGACGGGGGCCTTCGAATGAACCTGGGTGAGGACTACGCCTCGAGCTCGGCCGTGAGGCCGCGCGTGAGGTTCGGGTCGACCGGGACGCCGGGGCCCATGGTGGTGGAGAAGGTGACCTTCTTCAGGTACCGGCCCTTGGCCGCCGACGGCTTGAGACGCAGCACCTCGTCGAGAGCGGCGGCGTAGTTCTCGATGAGCTGAAGCTCGGGGAACGACGTCTTGCCGATGATGAAGTGCAGGTTCGCCTGCCGGTCGGTGCGGAACTCGATCTTGCCGCCCTTGATCTCGGTCACGGCCTTGGCGACGTCGGGCGTCACGGTGCCGGTCTTGGGGTTCGGCATGAGACCACGCGGGCCGAGGACGCGGCCCAGGCGGCCGACCTTGCCCATGAGGTCGGGCGTGGCGACCACGGCGTCGAACTCGTTGAGCCTGTTGCCCTTGGCGATCTCGTCGATCAGCTCGTCGGCGCCGACGATGTCGGCGCCCGCCTCGCGGGCAGCCTCGGCACGGTCACCGGTCGCGAAGACCAGGACCCGGGCGGTCTTACCGGTGCCGTGCGGGAGGTTGACCGTGCCGCGCACGATCTGGTCGGCCTTGCGAGGGTCGACGCCCAGTCGCAGCGCCACTTCGACGGTGGCGTCGAACTTGGTGGTGGACGTCTCCTTGGCCAGCTTCGCGGCCTCGGCGGGCGTGTAGAGCTTGTCGCGGTCGACCTTGGCCGTCGCGTCCTTGTGCGCCTTGCTGCGCTTCATTGCATGACTCCTGAGTGGTCTGCGGGCCCCGGTCGCTCGGACGGGGTCCTCCCACAAGAGGGCTCCCAAGCCCTCCTACGGACTTGGGGAAATTACTCGGCTACGGTGATGCCCATCGACCGGGCGGTGCCGGCGATGATCTTCTCGGCCGCCTCGATGTCGTTGGCGTTGAGGTCGGGCATCTTGGTCTCGGCGATGCTGCGCAGCTGCTCGCGGGAGAGCTTGCCGACCTTCTCCTTGTGCGGGACCGCACTGCCCTTGTCGAGACCCAGCGCCTTCTTGATCAGCTCGGGCGCCGGCGGCGTCTTCGTGACGAAGGTGAAGCTGCGGTCTTCGAAAATGGTGATCTCAACGGGGATGATGTTGCCCCGCTGGGCCTCCGTGGCAGCGTTGTACTGCTTGACGAAGTCCATGATGTTGACGCCGTGCGGACCGAGGGCGGTACCGACCGGCGGAGCCGGGGTGGCCTGGCCAGCGGGAAGCTGAACCTTGACCAGCGCGGCAATCTTCTTCTTCGGAGGCATTTGTCCTTCTCCGGGTCGAATTGCAGTGCCGTCCGGCCCGCGGTTGCGGCCCGGACATGTCGGAAGGCCGCCCTTCGCGAGAGGCGGCCAACCGAACGTCTAAGTGTATGTGATCGTCTTAGATCTTCGAGACCTGGTTGAACGAGAGCTCCACCGGGGTCTCGCGGCCGAAGATCGAGACGAGGACCTTGAGCTTCTGCGACTCGGGGCTGATCTCGCTCACCGAGGCGGGCAGCGTGGCGAACGGGCCGTCCATGACCGTGACGGACTCGCCGATCTCGAACTCGACGGTCGGGCCCGTGGCGGTCTTGGCCGTGGCCTTCTTGCTCTCCTCGGTCGGCTCGGGCGCCAGCAGCTTGGCGACCTCGTCGAGGCTGAGCGGGCTCGGCTTGTTCGACAGGCCCACGAACCCGGTCACGCCGGGCGTGTTGCGGACCGCGGCCCAGGACTCGTCGGTCAGCTCCATGCGCACCAGCACGTAGCCGGGCAGCACACGCTCCTTGACCGGGACCTTCTTGCCGCTCTTGAACTCCTGGACGGTGTGCGTGGGCACCTCGACCTGGTAGATGTAGTCCTCCATGTTGAGCGACACGTTGCGGCTCTCGATGTTGGACTTCACCCGGTTCTCGTAACCGGCGTAGGAGTGGATCACGTACCACTCACCGGGGAGCCCGCGCAGCGAGCGCTTGAACTCCTCGACGGGATCGACGTCAGGGTCGACCTCACCGACTTCGTCGACGGTGGGAGCCTCGTCGGCGGGCTCTTCTTCGCCCTCGGCGACCTCGGCCTCGTCGACGGTCTCCTCAGCGGCCTCTACGGCCTCTTCCGACTCGTCGCCCCACTCGTCGCGGGGCTCCTCCGCCGGCACTGAAGACTCGGACACGGTGACTCTTCCTCTTTCGTCGTATCGAATGGCGACTCCGTCAGCGACACCGGCGGGGTCAGGCTCAGGCCCCGTCGCCGCCGAAGATCCGGAGGACGGCCCAGCCGAGAGCGGCATCGAGCCCGTACACGATCGCCACCATGATCAGAACGAATATCAGAACGACCGTGGTGTAGGTGATGAGATCCTTGCGTGTCGGCCAGATGACCTTACGAAGCTCGTTGACGACCTGCCGGTAGAAAAGGGCAGGCGAAGTGCGTGTCTTCTTCTCGCCACTAGGCTTGCCTGCGGTCTCGCCGCGCGTGTCGATCGCCACAGTCCTCACCTGAATCTGTCGTATCCAACGCAGTTTTGCGGCGCGCTTACACGCCTCGTTTGCGCGGACCGCACTCGCAGGGCACGAGGGACTCGAACCCCCAACCGCCGGTTTTGGAGACCGGTGCGCTACCAATTGCGCCAGTGCCCTATGTCGTCAACCACACTACCCTGATCGACTCACTGCCTGGACCGAACCTCCGTCGACATGCGGCGGTACGACCAGGCGAAATCATACGGGGGAATGACCGTTACGTCGAACCGGAACCTGATCGCCCAGGTCACGACCGCGTTGGAGCCGCGTGGGAGCATGGAGGCATGTCCACCCGACCCCGTATCTCCACCAGAATTTCCTCGATTTCCGAGTCCGCCACACTCGCCGTGGACGCCAAGGCGAAGGCGATGAAGGCGGCGGGACGCCCGGTCATCGGCTTCGGCGCGGGCGAGCCCGACTTCCCGACGCCCGGCTACATCGTGGACGCCGCCGTGGCGGCGGCCCGCGACCCGCGTCACCACAAGTACACCCCGGCCGGCGGGCTGCCCGAGCTCAAGCAGGCCATCGCCGCCAAGACGCTGCGCGACTCCGGCTACCGGGTCGAGGCGTCGCAGGTCCTGGTCACCAACGGCGGCAAGCAGGCCGTCTACCAGGCGTTCGCGACGCTGCTCGACCCGGGCGACGAGGTCCTGGTCGTGGCGCCGTACTGGACCACCTACCCCGAGGCGATCAAGCTGGCCGGTGGCGTGCAGGTGGACGTGGTCACCGACGAGTCCACCGGATACCTCGCGAGCGTCGAGCAGCTGGAGGCGGCGCGCACCGAGCGCACGAAGGTGCTGCTGTTCGTCTCGCCGTCCAACCCGACGGGCGCCGTCTACTCGCGCGAGCAGACGATCGCGATCGGCCGCTGGGCCGCGGAGCACGGCCTGTGGGTCGTCACCGACGAGATCTACGAGCACCTGACGTACGGCGGCGCCGAGTTCACCAGCATCGCCACCGCCGTGCCCGAGCTCGGCGACCGGGTGGTGATCCTGAACGGCGTGGCCAAGACGTACGCGATGACCGGCTGGCGGGTGGGCTGGCTGATCGGCCCGTCCGACGTGGTCAAGGCGGCCACGAACCTGCAGTCGCACGCCACGTCCAACGTCTCGAACGTCTCCCAGATGGCCGCGCTCGCCGCCGTCTCCGGCGACCTGTCGGCGGTGGCCGAGATGCGCGCGGCCTTCGACCGGCGCCGCCAGACGATGGTTCGGATGCTCAACGAGATCCCGGGCGTGTTGTGCCCGGAACCGAAGGGGGCGTTCTACGTATATCCCTCGGTCAAGGAGCTGATCGGCAAGGAGCTGCGCGGGCGGCGGCCGCAGTCGTCGGCCGAGCTGGCCGAGCTGATCCTGGAGGCGGCCGAGGTCGCGGTGGTGCCCGGTGAGGCGTTCGGCACGCCTGGCTACTTCCGCCTGTCGTACGCGCTGGGCGACGACGACCTGGTCGAGGGCGTCAGCCGGATGGCCAAGCTGCTGTCGGAAGCGCACTGACGAGTGAGTCGGCGGCGGGGCCCGCATGGAGCCTCGCCGCCGGTTCATGAGCTTTCCGGCGTCGGGTCGTTCGGGCCTGGCACGAAGATGCCGTCGAGCACGTCGCGCAGCTTGCCCGCGAGATCGTCGCTGACCTGCACGCGCACGCCGAATCCCGGGCGTTCCAGCCACATGACGACCCGTCGCTGCGGCGAGCCGTCGGCGAGGCGCACCCATCCCTCGTAGGCGGGTTTGTGGTGCTCTGTCGTGCGGCGGAGCTCCACCGGCCGCTCGCCCGGCGGCCAGGCGGTCTCGGCGAGCTCGTCCAGCGTGTCCGCGCCGGTGATCGTCTCGACGCGCAGCAGGCGTCCGTCGACGTCGCGCCAGTCCACGCCGCGCGCGCCGTGCCGCTCGGTCACCTGGCCGCCGGTCTCCAGCCATTGCGGGACGAACCCGACGTCGATCCCCTCGAACACGGCCCCCGCGCGGGGAGGGACCGGGACGATCCCGGCGAGTATCCGGTCCAGTTCGTCCGCCAGGTTCCCGGTGACGCTGAGCGCGAACGTCTGCCCGGTGGGCGCCGTCCACACCCGGGCGTCCCCCGTCAGGGCGGGGTGCACGTTGCGGCCGTTGACCTGGGTCGGCGGGCCGAGCCGCAGGCCCTTCAGCTCGTCGGCCCACCGGGCCAGGTCGAGCCCGGGCCGCCGTTCCGAGTACAGGGCCACGGCCCGGCCGTCCGCGCCCTCCCAGCGCTTGACCCGCGGGTGGACGTCCGCGCCGCCGAGTTCAGACACGCCGGAGAGGTGCACGCCGTCCGGCAGGTAGCCGATGCGCATGCCCTCGAAGACGCCGCCGGCCGGGCCCGTCGGGTCGGCGGGCCGCAGCCCTTCCGCCACGGGACGCAGGTACTCCGTGCGGCGCTCGCCGACGGTGACGCGCAGCAGCAGGCCGGGCCGTTCCATCCAGAGGAGGTCGGTGCCCCCGTGGGCCAGCCGTCCCGCCCTGCCCCTGACGCTGGTGGGGCTGCCCTGCGCCCCCTCGCCCAGCAGGCGGAGCCGGCCGAGGTCGGCCGGGTTCACCACGCCGGCGCCGCGGTAGACGGTGACGCGGATCAGGTCGCCACCGGAGCCCCAGGTCATCGTGGCGCCGCGCAGGGATCCGTGCGTGACGCGTCCAGGACGGGCGGTGCCCGGGTCGGGCGGCAGCCCGACCACCTCGACCTGGTCCACGACCGCGGCCACGACGGGCGCGGGCCTCGCCGACGTGAAGAACACGAGGAATCCCGCCGCCATGGCGAGCGCCACCGACACCGCGGCGAACCGCGTCCTGGCCCGGCGCCGCGACCCGCGCACCGCCCTGGACGCCAGGTCGGGCGTGGCGCGCAGTTCCGCGGTGTCCTCGGCCATCGCCCTGCGCAGCTCCTGCTCAAGCATCCTCGGACACTCCCTCCAGCACGACCATTCCGCGCAGCTTGGCCAGCCCCTTGGCGGCCTGGCTCTTGACCGTCCCGATCGAGCAGCCGAGCACCTCGGCCGTCTGCGCCTCGGTCAGGTCCTCCCAGAACCGCAGCACCAGCACCGCCCGCTGCCTGGGCGGCAGCGCCCGCAGGCCCTCGCTGAGCACCTGCCTGAGCTCGACGCCGCCGGTCGGCGCGGGCACGGGCGGCTCGGGCAGCGTGCCCGTGGGGATGATCCGCAGGATCGCCCTGCGCCGCGCCCGGCTGATCGCCGTGTTGACGATGATCTTGCGTACGTACGGTTCAGGGTCGGCGCCCGCGCGCAGCCGCGACCAGTGGCGGCAGGCGCGTTCGAGCGCGGTCTGCAGCACGTCCTCGGCCTCGTCCCTGGCGCCGCCGGCCTGGCCGCACGTCAGGTACGCCAGCCGCAGCAGGCTCGTGCCCCGGGCCGCGACGAACTCCGCGAACCCCATCGGACTGTCCATGACCTCTACCTACGCCCGAACCGCCCAAAGGGTTGCCCGAACGCCCCGAACACCGGGCGCCCGGTCACTTGACGCCGGCCGCGACCTTGCTGATCTGGGCGGCCACGCCCGGGGTGGCGGCCAGGTAGACGGCCACGCCCGGCCGGTCGAGCCACAGATGATGACGCAGGCCGCCGCGGGTGTTCCAGCGCAGCGCCGGTTTCCCCTGGTACGCGGTCAGCCGGGAGCCGGCCACCAGCGTGGCGAACTGCTCGGCCGTGCGCACCCCGCACACCACGCCCACGCGAAGCTGCTCGTCACCGTCGCGCCAGAGCACGCCCCTGACCTTGAGCCGGCGGCGCAGCGAGCCCAGCCGCGCGAACGAGCCCGCCCGCTCCAGATTCTCGGCCGGTGCGGGGATCACCACCTTGCGGGTGCCGCAGGCCAGCGTCACGCCCTTGCGCGCGACCGCCTTCTGCGACGGCGACGGCGTCACCGCCGCGGGTTCCGCCGCGCCGCACGCGGACAACCCGAGCACGAGGACGATCGCCGCAAGACGCCGCATCGCTCCCCCGTGACTGTCATGAGATATCTGGGAAAAGGCTCCTAGTCTCCTACAGGAGCCTTGACCGAGGCGGCAATAGCCAGCAGCTCTTTGCCCAGCGATTCGCTCACGCGGATCCACGCTCCGGTGCCCACGCGCTCCAGCCAGACGATCATCCGGCCGCCGCTGGGGTGCTTGCCCACCACCGCCGGCTTGCCGCGGATCGTGGTCGCGCGGGCGTTCAGCAGTGTGGTCCTGGCTCGGTAGCCGTCCCAGTCGGCGGCTACCCTACCGTGCTCCACCTGCGCTTCCACGAATCCGTCCGCCGAACCGAACCTGGCCCAGCCGCCGGCCACGCCGGGCTCGGGCTCGATCGCCCCGCCGCCGGTGCGTTCGAGCCCGGCGGGCAGGTAGGTGAGCCAGAAGTTGTCGGAGATCACCGCGAGCGCCGTCCCCGAGGCGCTCGCGGTGTGCCGTGGCGTGGCGGGGGGTGAGGTGCTGCCGACCGAGCCCGACGCGTCGTCGCCTGTCGCCGCCGCTTGCTGCGGTGTGGGCGACGGCACCCGGGCCGGCGGGGCCGCCAGGGCGGAGACGGGTACCGGAACGGGTTCGGGCGGCTGCGCCACGGGCCGCTGGATTCGCCCGAAACCTGAGGAGAAGAGTCCGTAAATGATGGCACCCGTCACACCCAGCGCGGTCAGCGCGAGTAACGCACGCCATCCCTGCCCGCTCATCTGACCCTCAGGCGTCATGAAGGGTTGATCCCCAATTTGCCCCATCCATACCGCTGGTTCAGCCGGTGGCTGTGATCTCTTCGGCGATCTTCTTGTGGCCGGTCTCTCCGTCCACCCGCTTCAGGCAGCCGGGGCGACCTCCCCGACGCGCGAATCCGGCCGCGGGTTGAGTGGCAAGATATGGAAATGCCACGGCCTCTACATTCGCTCCCGAAGGCTCACCTGCACCTGCACTTCACCGGCTCGATGCGGCACTCGACGCTGATCGAACTGGCCAGGGAACAGGGACTGCACCTGCCTGACGCGCTCGAAGAGGACTGGCCGCCCAAGCTGCGGGCCACCGACGAACGCGGCTGGTTCCGCTTCCAGCGGCTCTACGACATCGCCAGGTCCGTGCTGAGCACTCCCGAGCACGTCTACCGGCTGATGCGCGAGACCGCCGAGGACGAGGCCGCCGCCGGGTCGCGGTGGCTGGAGATCCAGGTCGATCCGTCCGGGTTCGCGCAGCGCTTCGGCGGGCTCACCGCCACGCTCGAACTCATGCTGGACGCCGTCGCCAAGGCCGCCGAGCACGCCCGGGTGGGCATGGCGGTGGTCGTGGCGGCGAACCGGACCAAGCACCCGCTCGACGCCAACACCCTGGCCAGGCTCGCCGCCCAGTACGCGGGCAAGGGCGTGGTCGGCTTCGGGCTGTCCAACGACGAGCGGCGCGGCGAGGCACGCGAGTTCGAGCGCGCGTTCAGGATCGCCAAGCGCGCCGGGCTGCTGGCCGTGCCGCACGGCGGCGAGCTGCTCGGGCCGCGCAGCGTCGCCCAGTGCGTGGACGACCTGGCCGCCGACCGCGTCGGCCACGGCGTACGCGCCGCCGAGGACCCGCGGCTGATGGAACGCCTGGCCGACCGGCAGATCTGCTGCGAGGTCTGCCCCACGTCCAACGTGGGCCTGGGCGTGGCCGAGCGGGCCGGCGACGTACCGGTGCGGCGGCTGTTCGACGCCGGGGTGCCCATCGCGCTGGGCTCCGACGACCCGCTGCTGTTCGGCGCGCGGCTGCTGCGCCAGTACGAGCTGGCCCGCGACACCTACGGCTTCACCGACGCCGAGATCTCCGAGCTGGCCAGGCAGTCGATCAGGTCGTCCACGGCGCCCGAGTCGGTGCGCAAGGAGCTGCTGACGGAGATCGACGGCTGGCTGGTCAGTTCACCGGAGTGATTCGGCAGGCTCACCGGAGTGATTCGGCCAGCTCGATCGCGCGTTCCCTGCTCCCCGCGCCTTCCAGCCGGAAGCCGACCGTGTCCCGCTGCCAGATGAGCGTGGGCTCGGCCTGGCGCAGCGGCAGCACCGAGCCGTCCTCGCGCCACAGGTAGCCGAGCGGATGTTCGCCGGGCACCCACCACGCCTGCCGCCCGCCGACCTGGACGTACTCGGGTCCTGGCGGCCCGAGTTTCTTGAAGAAGAACGGGCTGACCCCGCCGTCGAACTGGTCGAGCCTGATGCCGCCCGGCCAGAACATCGAGACCACGCGGCCGGCGTCGGCGACGGTGGTCTTCTCTGGCGGTCCGAGCGCGGTGATGGTCCTGACCGGGAACTTCGCCCGGCCGCCGAGGTCGCTCGGCGGGACGGTGCGTTCGCCCGGCAGCGGCGCGGTGGTGGTGACGGGTGGCGGGGTGGTCTCCCCGACCTGCAGCTCGATGCCGGCGAAGCGCAGGATCCGCGCCACGGCCGCCCGGCCCTGGGGGGTGGCCGCGGTGACGGCGACGATCGCGAGAACGACCGCCGTCACCACCTTCCACCTGGTCCGCCGGGACCACCCGGGACGCGTGGGACGCCCGGCCGGCCGATGCCGCCTGACGGGCGCCCCGCCGGACACCTCGTCGGGGGCTTCGCCGGGCGTTTCATCGGGGGCTTCGTCGGGAGATTCGTCGGGCGCTTCGCTGGAGGCTTCGCCGGGCGCTTCGTCGGGGGATTCCAGGCGGGCGCGGACGCGGGCGGCCACGTCCGCGGGCGGCGGTGCGGGCGCGTCGAGGTCGAGCAGCCCGCCGAGCGCCAGCAACTCGGCCTCCAGCTCAGAGGCGGGTTCAGAGGCTGGCCCAGGGGCTGGCACGGAGCCTGGGACGGAGTCGGACGCAGGCGTCGGCTCGTCGGAAGGGTCGCGCTCATCCGAGTTCATCGCCCACCTCCTCCCTCAGCCGGGCCAGCCCCCGATGCGTGCTGGACTTGACGGTGCCGACGGGCCAATCGAGCACCTGGGCGGTCTCCGCTTCGGTCAGCTGTAAGAAGTACCGGCACACGACGGCCTGACGTTCCCGTTCGGGCAGCCCGCGCACCGCCGCCAGCAGCCGGGCCCGCCGGTCGGTGGCGACCGCCGCGCCTTCGGGATCGTCCGGCGACCTGACGTCGGCGGTGGCGCTCAGCCGCACCGCCAGCTCGGACCTACGCCCGCGCGACCGGGTCAGGTTGTGCGTCTCGTTCGCGACGATACGCAACAACCACGGGCGGAACGGCGCGTCCCGCCGGAAGCTCGACAGATGCCTGAACGCCTTGACGAACGCCTCCTGCACCACGTCCTCGGCCTCGTCGCCGGCCCCGAGCATGGCGGCCGTGCGATGGGCGAGCGTGCTGTAGCGAGCGACCAGCACCTCATAGGCCGCCAGGTCACCTTCGAGCGCACGGGCAATCGCCTCGTCGTCGTCCATGTCGGGTCAGATTCCACCGTATTCGAGGCCGCCGGGGGAAGAGCGTTTGACCGTCGGCCTTCGATCTGGGCACTAGACTCAGGCAAATCCGTGTGCCCCCTCGAAGGAACGGGACTATGTCTTCTGGGTATGACCGTGTAGTGCAACCGGCGGCCGGTGACGAGGCCCTGGAGAACCACCTGGGTGGGGACGAGGCCAAGAACTATCGGCAGTACGAGTTCGACATGGTCGCCCCGCACGTCGGCCGTTCCATGCTGGAGATCGGCTCCGGTCTGGGCCACTTCGCCGAGCAGTTCCTGCCGCGGCTCGACCGGCTCGTGGTCAGCGACTTCGACCCGTACTGCGTGGAGCAGCTGCAGAAGCGCTTCGCCGGCCGCGACGAGATCGACGTCCTGCAGTTCGGCCTGCCGACCGAGATCCCGCTCAAGGACAAGGTCGACACGGTCGTGCTCATGAACGTGCTGGAGCACATCGAGGACGACGCGGAAGCCCTCCGCTCGCTGGCCCGCGTCACGCTCCCGGGCGGCCGCATCGTGATCTGGGTGCCCGGCTACATGCAGCTGTACGGAGACTTCGACCGCAAGGTCGGCCACGTGCAGCGCTACACCCCCAAGACCCTGCGCGCCACGGTCGCCAAGGCCGGTCTCGACATCGACGTGCTCAAGCCGATCAACTTCCTGGGCGGCATCGCCTGGTGGGCGGCGGTCCGCCGGGGCGGCGTCGGCTACCCGGACCCGCGCCTGGTCAAGATCTACGACCGTACGGTGGTGCCGGCGACCCGGCTCATCGAGCGGTTCATCCGCCCGCCCTTCGGCCAGACCGTCTTCTGCGTCGCCCGCGTCCCCAAGTGACCTCGCGCGGCCCGGCCTCAGCGCCCGATCGGCGCTAAGTACAGGGCGGCCAGGCGAGGCAGCCGCCGGGTCATCTCCGCGACGTCGTCGAAGTCGAAGTTCCACTCGGGATCGAGTTCCGGGTACCGGACGGTGAAGGAGCCGGCCGGAGGTTCCGCACCCGTCGCCGCGACGTGTGCCCGCCGGGCGACGCCCAGCATCTCCTCGCACTCGAGGTCTTCGCCGTTCTCCGCCGCCGCTCTGACGACCGGCAGTTCGGCCAGCGTGTCGGGGTCGGCGACGGCGCGTTCGAACACTTCACGCCCCTGGCTGATCAGCCAGCCGCGGAAGTAGTCGAAGAGGTCGTCGGAGCAGCCACCGTTGATCAGGTAGGCGGCGGCCCAGAGGGGGTTGCGGTAGGACGCGGCCATCAGATCCCAGAACACCCGCTCAGCCGCGGCGATCTCCGCCGGTGGCAGCGCCGCCAGCGACGCGGTGAGCCGGTCGGGAACCGCGTCGCCGGTGGGGTCGGAGACCTGGGCGCGGGTGTCCTCGATCATCTTCCAGAACCGGGAGGTGTCCATGGCGGGAAAGCATGCCAGCCGGCACCGACAAGACGCGGCCAAGACGCGGCTCAGACGGCGAAGAGCAGGGCGGCGCTGACCAGGATGGCGACGGCGGTCGCGAAGTGCACGCCGAACGCCACCGCCTTGGCGCCGCCGTTGCGCAGCACGATCAGGGTGTCGCCCAGCGGGAGCAGCGCGACGACCAGCATGAACACCGCCTCCGCGTGGGGACCGGCGAAGATCAGCAGGGCCAGGCCGAGCAGCCCGTAGGTGCCGTCGCGCAATCCCTTGATCGTCAGGTACGCGCCGTCCTCCTTCGCGGGGACGCCGTACCCCGCGGCGGCGGCGCGCGGCGTGAACAGGAAGCGCGCGCCGATGAGCAGGCAGAGCAGGTTCAGGGCGATGGCGAGGCCGTAGGCGATGGTGACGAGCATGACTTCTCCAAAAATTTTCTAGCACTGCTAGGAGCAGAATTGACGCTAGCAGAGCATTGCCCCTGGCGCTAGCGGTGCTAGATTTCTGAGCATGTCGATTCAGGCACGCAAGGAGCGTGAACGCGCCCAGCGCGAGAAACTGATCATCACGGCCGCGCGCGAGCTGGCCGAGGCCGAGGGCTGGGAGGCAGTGACCACCCGCCGGCTGGCCGAGCGCGTCGAGTACAGCCAGCCCGTCCTGTACAGCCACTTCAAGGGCAAGGACGCGATCATGACGGCCGTCGCTTTGGAGGGCTTCGGGGTCATGGCGGAAGAGCTGGACGCGGCCGCCCGCCAGGTTCCCGACCCGGCCCAGGCACTCGCCCGCATCAGCGCCGCCTACGTGGCGTTCGCCGAGCAGCGCCCGGCGCTCTACGACGCCATGTTCCGCCAGAGCGTCGACCTGCCCTTCGCCACGCCGCAGGCGCCGGCCACCCTGCACGCGTCGTTCAACACGATCGCCGCGGCCATCGCCCCGCACGCGGACGGCGACGACGTCGGCCTGCTGACCGAGACGTTCTGGGCCGCCCTGCACGGCCTGGTGACCCTGATGCGCGGCGGCCGGCTCCCGCGCGAATACCACGACCACCGGCTCGCGCTGCTCCTGGCCCGTTTCACCAAGTAGAGCGCTTGAACATTTCGTTCAAAACAACTTGTTGACAACACGAAGTTTGCACGGCATCGTGATGGCATGGCTTCCACGACGCGGTCGTCCGACGACCCCTTCACGGCTCCCGACCCCAACCAGACCCGGGCCCAGCGCGAGGTCGAAGCCTTGTTCAGGATCGCCGGGCGGCACGCGGCCGATTCGCAGGCACGCTCGCGCCAGGTGCATCCGGACGTTCTCGGCCCGCACGAGGCCGTCCGGCTCGTCACCTTCCTGCTCTCCGGCGCGGCCCCGGCCATGGACGGCGAGGCGGAGGTGGACCGGGCCGACCTGATGGCGGCGCTGACCCTGCTCCCCCGGGCCCGCGCCGAGTTCGACGACCTGGAGACGGCGCTGCTGGAGATGGCCAGGGGCCGCGGCATGACCTGGCAGGAGATCGCGTTCGGTCTCGGCCTGGGCAGCCCGCAGGCCGCCCGCCAGCGTCACGAACGGCTCACCGAGCGGGCCGCCGCCGACGGCGCCACCGCCCCCTAGCGGGCTACTCGCCGGGCTACTCGCCGCGCTGCTCGTCGACCAGTTCGGCGAACTCAGCCTCGGTGGCGGCGAACTTCGTGATGCCGTTCGCCGGGTCCGTGGTCACGTAGTAGAGCCAGGGCCCGGCGGCCGGCCGCAGCGCGGCCCTGATGGCGTCCTCGCCCGGGTTGCCGATGGGCCCGGGCGGCAAGCCAACGCGCTGGTAGGTGTTGTACGGCGACGGGCTCTTGAGATCCCGCGCGCGCAGCGTGCCGGTGGCCTGCTCGCCCAGGCCGTACCTGACCGTGCTGTCGATCTGCAGCCGCATCTTCCTGTTCAGCCGGTTGTGGATGACCCGGGCGATCTTGGGCATGTCCTCGGCCCGGCCCGCCTCGGCCTGGACGATGCTGGCGATGGTCAGCACCTCCAGCGGTGTCCGGCCGGCCCGCCGGGCGCCGGCGACCAGGCCGGTGTCCTCGGCCGCCGCTGCGAACCGGGTCAGCATCGTCCTGAGGATCTCGTCGGGGCCGGCGGTGGGCGAGAACTCGTAGACGCCGGGGAAGGCGAACCCTTCGAGCTTCCCCCCGGCATAGGACGGCAGGCCGAGCGCCGCGCCGTCCGCGGCGGCCCGTTCGAACTCCGCCACCGGCCGGCCGGTGCGCGACGACAACTCCGCGAAGAGCCGCGAGAGCCGCGTGCCCGCCGCCACGGTCACGCGCACGTCCGGCCGCGAGAGAGCGGTCGGCGGCCCGGCGACGTCGCCTGGCGCCCGCGACGACGGCCCGTGCACCACGACCGCGGCGCCGATCGCGATCGCGGCCACGGCCGACGCCGCCACCAGGGCGAGCCCGCGGCCACGGGAACGGCGCTCGCGAACCCGGAGAAAACGGTCGGGCGCGGGTGGCCGCTCCTCGTCGGCCATGTCGGTGAGGGTCTCACGCAGCAGGTTCTCGAGGTTCATCCGAACTCCCTCACCGTGGTCAGTTCCGGCGCCGTCCGCTTCAGGCGTTCCGGGGAGCGGTAGATCTGGCTGCGTACCGACCCGACCCGGATGCCGAGCAACCGCGCGATCTCGGTCTCGGAGAGGTCCTCGAAGTAGCGCAGCACGAGCATGGTCCGCTGTCTGGGGGTGAGCCGGGCGAGCGCCGCGCGCATCACCATGCGCAGGTCCGCGGCGTCGGCGTGCCCGTCGCCGGCCGGGTCGGGCAGCCGGCCGGTGGACACCTCCGCCACCCGTGAGCGCCGCCGCCACCAGCTCACCTGCTCGTGGTACATGACTCGGCGGACGTAGCCCTCGACGGCGGCGGGATCGCGCAGACCGCGCCACTTCGCGGCCGTCTTGGCCAGGGCCGACTGCACCAGGTCCTCGGCGGCGTGCCGGTCGCCGGTCAGGAGGTACGCGGTGCGGAACAACGCCCCCGACCGGTCGACGACGAACTGCCGGAAGTCCGCATCAAATCCTGGATCCACCCATCCTCCTCGCGCCGTTCACAGGCAAGGACGTGGGCAGCGCCTCGATCTATGCCGGCCGGGCCGGGATTCTCACAGCCGGTGCGCCTACGACGGCTGGGGCGGGTCCTCGCCCACCAGGCCGTCCACCGCCTCGCGGAACAGGTCCGCGTGACCCACGTGCCTGGCGTATTCGTCGTGCAGGTCGACCAGGACGCGGCGCACGTTGGGCGGCGGCCCTCCGCGGCTGGGCGTGAACCCGGCGGGCCGGTCGAGACCGCCGTCGGCCAGCACCTTGTCGACGGCGGCCCGGGTGCGCGCGACGGCCTCGCGCCAGCGGGTGTAGAGCTCATCGGGCGTGTCAGCGGCGGCGGACTGCCATTCCCAGCCGTTCTCGGCGGTGTCCCAAGGCGCCGTGGGCCGCTCACCGAACAACCGCCAGGTCGCCGTGTCGTCCTCGACCCGCGTCAGGTGCTTGATCAGCCCGCCGAGGGTCATCGAGCTCGGCGGCTGCGGCCGGTTCAGCGCGGCAGCGTCCAGCCCGCCGGTCTTCCAGGCGAACATGGCGCGGGAACGGTCCAGCGCGAACCGCAACATCTCCACTTCGCCCGCGGTCAGGGATGGTTCGTTGATGATGGTGTCATCGGTCATGACGTGCACCCTAGACCAGGTGCCGGAACGTCCAGGGCGCCGTCAGCCTTCCACTGAAAACGCGAACCGCCCCACGCGTGGAGGAACGTGGGGCGGGTCGGCCGGGCGGGAGGAGTGGCCCGGGGAAGGGAGCTACTTGATCGATCCGGCGGTGAGACCGCCGACGACCTTCCGCTCGATCAGCGCGAACAGGATGATCACCGGGATGGTGGCGATGACCGAGCCCGCGAACAGGTTCTGCCAGTCCACCTGGTACTGGCCGATGAACGAGTTCAGCGCCACCGTCAGCGGCTGCTTCTCCGGCGTGGTGGTCAGGGTCAGCGCGACGACGAACTCGTTCCAGGCCGCGATGAACGTGAAGATCAGCGCGGTGATCACGCCCGGCATGGCCAGGGGCAGGGTGACCCGGAAGAGCGCGCCGAAGCGGCCGTTGCCGTCGATGAACGCGGCCTCCTCCAGCTCACGCGGGATCGAGGCGAAGTACGCGTTCAGGATCCACACCGCGAACGCCAGGTTGAACCCGCCGTTGACCAGGATCAGCGACCAGATCGAGTCCACCAGGCCGAACTGGTAGAACTCGCGGTAGATGCCGACCAGCATGGCCGTGGGCTGGAACATCTGGGTGATCAGCACCAAGATCAGGAACGCGGTGCGTCCCCGGAAGTTGTGCCTGGCCGAGTAGTACGCGGCCGGCAGCGCCACCAGCAGGACCAGGATCGTGGAGCCGAAGGCGACCTTGAGCGTGACCCAGAGGTTGCCGGCCAGGCCGCTGGTCCAGAAGTTGGTGAGGTTCGACCACACCCACTCCTCCGGCCAGAACGACACCTCGCGCAGCGAGTCGCCGGAGCGCAGCGAGGTGAGCAGCATCACCACGTACGGGAACAGGAAGATGAAGGCGATGACGTAGGCGCTGGCGGCCACGAGCACCGTCTTGATCTTGGGCATGCGGCGCGGCGTGGCGCCGCGCGGCTTGGCGTGGGGGCGCGGCCTGGCCTGGGGAGCGGTCTTGACGGCCATCACGCCACCTCCTTGTTCCAGCGGGAGACCTTGAGGAAGATCCCGGTCAGCACGACCACCATGGCGAAGTTGACCACCGACATCGCCGCGGACTCACCGATGTCCCGGTTCTTCAGGATGAACATCAGGATCGTGGAGGTCGCGGTGGAGTAGCCGGGCTGGCCGTGGGTCATGGCCCAGATGATCGGGAAGCTGTTGAAGACGTTCATCATGTTGATCAGCGCGGCCACGGTGAGCGCCGGGCGCAGCAGCGGCAGCGTGATCGACCAGTACGTCCTGAACTTGGTGGCGCCGTCCATCTTGGCGGCCTCGTAGACGTCGGCCGGGATGGTGGCCAGGCCGGCCAGCAGCGCGTACGTGGTGAACGGCACCGACACGAACACGGCCACGAACACCAGCCACGGCATGGCGCTGGCGGCGTCGCCGAGCTGGTCGGCGGCCGCGCCGCCCATGGCGTCGATCAGCCCGAGCTTCACGCGGATCTGGTTGATCACGCCGACCTCGGGGTCGAGCATCCACTTGAAGATGATCGCCGTCATCAGCACCGAGGCGGCCCAGGGGGCGATGAGAGCCCAACGGGCGACCTTGCGGCCGGGGAAGCGCTGGTTGAACAGCTGGGCCAGGGCGAGCGAGATCAGGACGGTGAGGCCGACGACCGCGACCACCCAGATCACGCTGCGGAACATGATGTCCCAGAAGTCCTTCTCGTTGAACAACTTGTCGTAGTTGTCCGGGAAGTTGCTCCCTTGAACCAGGCCCCACCGGTTGATCCTGAGGAACGACGAGCGGATCATCTCGATCACGGGCCACAGGACGACCAACGCGATCAGCACGACGGCGGGCCCGACCCAGGCGATCGGCTCCAGGGCGCGCAATCTCTTCATGAGGAACCTTCCATGACGGTACGGCCAGCGCCCGAGAGCGCCGGCCGTACAGCCCACCGATGGATCAGCTGGCCTCGGCGGTCTTCTGGAGCTCACCCAGGACCGTGGCCGGGTCGTCCTTGACGGCCCCGCCGATGGTCTGCTTGATCGCCGGGTTCACGTCCGCCCACTTGGGGTCCTGGAACGGGTAGAAGCTGGCGTTGGGCAGCGCGTCGAGGAACGGCTTGAGCTTCTCGTCGCCGGACAGCTTCTGGATGCCGCCGTTGGTGACGGGCAGCAGCTTGTACAGCTCGGAGATCTTCTCGGCGGCCGGGCCGGTGTAGAAGTAGTCCATGAACTTCTTGATCTCTTCGGCGTGGCCGTTCTTGTTGAACGCCATGATCCAGTCCATGACGCCCAGCGTGGTGTCGAGCGGGCCGGCCTTGCCGGGGATCGGCGCGACGCCGTAGTTCTTCAGACCGGCCTTGTCGAAGATCGGAATCGACATGGGGCCGCCGTTGACCATGCCGACCTTGCCGGCGCCGAAGTCCTCCCAGACCGTCTTACGGTCCTTGGTGCCCGGGTTCGGGGTGGTCAGACCGGCCTCGACGAGGCCCTTCATGTAGGTGAAGGTCTCGACGTTCTGCGGGGAGTTGATCGCCCACTTGCCGGAGGCGTCCTTGTAGCCGCCGCCGTTGCCGAGCATCCACAGGAAGGACTCGGCCTGGGCCTCCTCCTGACCGAGCGGCATGCCGAACGGCTGGGTGACACCGGCCTTCTTCAGCTTCTCGGCCGCGGCCTTGAGCTCGTCCCAGGTCTTCGGCGGCTCGGCGATGCCGGCCTTGGTGAACAGGTCCTTGTTGTAGAACAGGGCCCGGGCGGAGGAGACGAACGGGATGCCGAACGCGTTGCCGTCCACCTTGCCGAACTCGGCGAACTTCTGCAGCATGTCGCCGGACACGTTCGGGGACAGGACCTCGTCGACCTTGTGCAGCAGGCCGTCCTTGGCGAAACCGGAGTAGTCGCCGGTCTGCAGGATGTCGGGCACCTGGCCGTTCTGGACCATGGTGGCGACCTGCTTGTCGATGTCGTTCCAGTTGATGACCTGGACCTCGACCTTGATGTTCGGGTTGGCCGCCTGGAAGCCGTCGACGACTTCCTTCCAGAAGGCCTCGCCCGCGTTCGGGGCGCCGGGGCCGTCGCCGTAGTCGGCGGCCACCATCTTGAGGGTGACCGGACCGCCGCCGCTGGCCTTGGTCTCGCCGCCACCGGTGCTGGGCGTGCTGGAGCCGCAGCTGGACAGGACCAGCATGGTCGCCAGGCCGAGAGCGGCGCCGCCCACAAGCTTCATGTTCACTGGAGATACCGCCTTCTCATCGGACGGGTGAGGCTGGTCCGTACCAGCTACCGGACCCCGCCCAAAGGGATTGGGGGTGCGCGAGCCGCAGCTCGACGCGTTTTCGCCAGAGTAAGCCCGCGTTCACCAGCCGGTCTATACCGGTCGGTATCGGTTTGAAAACAGTCGGATCGGAAAATGCTCACAACCGGTCTAGACCGCCCGTCAAAGGATCTTTCGCCTGACGTTCTCCCCACCCTGCGGCGTCCCGATCCACGGACCGTCCGTGGACGGGTCGAGCACGCCCTCCTCCAGGAACGTGTAACGGCCGTCGAGCACGTATCGGGCCAGCCGGGTGTCGGCGTTGTCGCTGTTGTCCCAGAGCCGCTCGAACAGCGCGTCGACCCGGCGTCTGGCCTGCTGGCAGAAGGTGTCGGCCAGCTCGTACGGCCGCCGTCCCAGGTCGCGGGAGTCCTCCTCGGCCTTGACGCAGACCGCGGTCATGGCGAACAGCTCGGCCCCGATGTCCACGATCCGGCCCAGGAACGACTGCTTGTGCTCCAGCCTGCCCTGCCAGCGTGACATGCCGTAGAAGGTGGACCTGGCCAGCTTCCTGCTGGTCCGCTCCACGAAGCGCAGGTGGGCGGCGAGCGGGCCGAAGTCGGCGTACGCGGTGGGCAGGTTGCCCGAGCCGGCCACCAGCGAGGGCAGCCACTTGGCGTAGAAACGACTGGCCCGGCGCAACGCCTGGGCGCGCTCCTGGCGTGACGCCTCGGGGTTGATCAGCTCGCCGGCCGCCGACAGGTGCGCGTCGACCGCCTCCCTGGTGATGAGCAGCCGCATGATCTCCGACGAGCCCTCGAAGATGCGGTTGATGCGCGAGTCGCGCAGCATCTGCTCGGCCGGCACGCCGCGCTCGCCGCGGGCGGCCAGCGACTCGGCGGTCTCGTAGCCACGCCCGCCCCTGATCTGGACCAGTTCGTCCAGCGCCTGGTACGACAGCTCCGAGGCGTAGAGCTTGGCCAGCGCGGCCTCGATCCTGATGTCGTTGCGCTTGTCGTCGGCCATCCTGGCGGTCAGGTCGCAGACGGCTTCGAGCGCGTACGCGCTGGCCGCGATGAAAGCGATCTTGGTGGCCACGGCCTCGTGCTCGCCGACCTTGCGCCCCCACTGCACCCGCGCGTTGCCCCACTCGCGGGCGATCTTGACGGCCCACTTGGCGCCGCCCGCGCAGGTGGCGGGCAGCGAGAGCCGTCCGGTGTTGAGCGTGGTGAGCGCGATCTTGAGCCCTTCGCCCTCCTTGCCGATCAGATTCTTGGCCGGCACCCTGACCTGCGAGAACTCGGTGACGCCGTTCTCGATGCCACGCAGCCCCATGAACGTGTTGCGCCGCTTGACCGTGATGCCGGGCGAGTCGGCCTCGACCACGAACGCGCTGATCTTCTTGCCGGTCCTGGCCATGACCACGAGCAGGTCGGCGACCACGCCGTTGGTGGTCCACAGCTTGACGCCGTCGATCACGTACTCGTCGCCGTCGCGTACCGCGGTGGTGGACAGGCGGGCCGGGTCGGAGCCCACGTCGGGCTCGGTGAGCAGGAACGCCGAGACCTCGCCCGCCGCGCAGCGCGGCAGGAACTCGCGCTTCTGCTCCTCGGTGCCGAACATCTTCAGCGGCTGCGGCACCCCGATCGACTGGTGCGCGGACAGCAGCGTGGCCAGCGCCGGGCAGTACGAGCCGACCAGCGTGAGCGCGCGGCAGTAGTACAGGTAGGGCAGGCCCAGCCCGCCGTACTGCTCGCTGGTCGTGATGCCGAACGCGCCCAGCCCGGCCAAGCCCTTGACCACCTCGTCGGGGATCTGCCCGGTGCGCTCGATGAGCGCGGGGTCGACGTGCGCGTCGAGGTACCTGCGTACCGCCCGGACGAACTCCTCGCCCCGCTTGGCCGCCTCCTCGGACAACTGGGGAGCCGGATACACCAGATCCAGCCGGAAGTCCCCGAGGAACAACTGCTTGGCGAAGCTCGGGCGCGTCCACTCCTTCTCCCGCGCCTGCTCTCCGACCTGCCTGGCCTCGGCGTACTTGACGTGCTCGCTCATCGGCACCTCCCGGCGACGGCCGCGCCCTTTTCCCGTTTATAACCCGCTTGCTCAGAGGCCCCTACCCCCAAAACCGCGCCGAGTCCCGAGCCGCGCCACGACCAGCGACACGACCAGCGCCACCACGGCGAGCGCGGCCGGCACGAGCAGGTACGCGCCGCAGCACGCCAGCGCCACCACCGACAGCGCACCGGCCACCACGGCCGTCCCCCGCTGCCGGCCGGCGGGCAGGGCGCGGACCGCGGCCAGCACGCCCACCGCCGTGACGGCCGCCAGGCAGGCGGAGGTGGCCCGCATGAGCACGTCCAGGTCGGCCGCCGTGACCAGCACCGGCACGGTGAGCGCGGCCAGCAGCCCGAGGCTGCGCAGCGGTGTCCTGCCCGGCTCGCCGCCCGCCGCGAACCAGCCCACCAGCAGCGCCGCGCCCTGCATCGCGCTCATCCGTCCAGTCATTCGTGTCGTCACGAGCGCCCAAGCTAGTCCGGACGTTCGGCGCTACCCCCGCCCGATCGAACGTACGGCCGGAACAAGCTGCGAGAATCCGGTCATGGACGAACTTGATTCGGAGATCGTGCGGTTGCTCCAAACAGATGCGCGGCAGTCGAACCGCGAACTGGCCCGCAAGCTGGGCATCGCGCCCTCCACCTGCCTGGAGCGGGTGCGGGCGCTGACCAGGCGCGGCGTCATCCGCGGCTACCACGCCGACATCGACCCGGCGGCGCTCAACCGCGGCGTGCAGGCCATGGTCTCGGTCCAGGTGCGCCCGCTCAGCCGCACGGTCATCAACACGTTCAAGCAGTCCGTGGCCGAGCAGCCCGAGGTGCTCAGCGTCTTCGTCCTGGCCGGCGGCGACGACTTCCTGCTGCACGTGGCCGTGCAGGACCTGGACCACCTGCACGCCTTCCTGCTCGACCGGCTCAGCAAGCGCAGGGAGATCACCGGCTTCCGCACGTCGGTGATCTTCCAGCAGGTGCAGAAGTCGGCGCCGGGCCGCCTGCCCGACCCCGAGGACGGCTGAACTCCTTACTTTCGTCAGGGTCGGGACTGGCCGGTCGGCCGATCCGCGGCGATGCCGCCGCTTCGTAGGTTTCTCGCATGAAATCCCTGTTGATCGGCCTCGCCGCGGCCTTGACGTT
The DNA here is from genome assembly GCF_013283785.1 of Nonomuraea antri. Taxonomy (GTDB): domain Bacteria; phylum Actinomycetota; class Actinomycetes; order Streptosporangiales; family Streptosporangiaceae; genus Nonomuraea; species Nonomuraea antri. Next base: position 49,680 of record NZ_JABCPZ010000005.1, on the reverse strand, counting down.
CACCGCGACCCCCGCCGCGGCCACCGCTTCGGCGGCCGAGCTGACCCCCGCCGCCATCGACGCCTATGTCCGGCAGACGATGGAGTCCAGCGGCGTGCCCGGCATGTCGGTCGTGGTGACCCAGGGCGGCAAGACCGTGCACGCGGCCGGCTACGGCCATGACTCTTCGGGCGCCCCGGTCACCGCCGACACCCCCATGCGGGTGGCCTCGCTGAGCAAGTCGTTCACCGCGATGGCCGTCATGACGCTGGTGGAGGACGGGAAGATCGCGCTCGACGAGCCGGTGGCCGCCCAGTTGCCGGGATTTCGCATGGCCGACCCGCGGGCGTCCAGGATCACCGTGCGCCAGTTGCTGAACCAGACCTCCGGCCTGTCGGACCGCACGATCGACATCGACGACCTGGAGAGCGCCACCTCGCTCGCCGACTACACCGCCCGCCTGGCCGACGACGAGCTCGCCGGCGAGCCCGGTGCCAAGTGGGAGTACTGCAACGTCAACTACGACCTGGCCGCGCGGCTGGTCGAGACCGCGAGCGGCCGCCGCTTCGGCGACTACATGCGCGAGCGCGTCTTCGGCCCGCTCGGCATGAAGACCAGCGCGCTCAGCGACGACGAGATCAAGCCGGCCGACGGCTACAACTCGGTCTTCGGCCTGTGGGTGTCTCGTCCGGAGATGCCCGGCTTCCACGACGACAGCGGAGGCGGCGGCGTCATCACCACCGCCGCGGACATGGGCAGGTGGCTGAGCGCGCAGACCGGCGACGGCGCCCCGCTGGTCTCGGCGCAGAGCCTGCGTACCATGCACACGCCGGGCGAGCTGCGCGACTACGGCATGGGCTGGGGCGTCGACGGCGAGAGCGGGCTGCTCACGCACTCGGGCAACCTGTTCACCTACAACGCCGCCCAGGCCATCTCGCCGAAGACCGGCTACGGGTTCGCCGTCATGACGAACAACGCCGCGCTGACCGACGAGACGTACGCGGTGGCCATGGGGCTGGCGGCGATGAGCGAGGGCAGGACGCCGGCGCCGGGCGGGGGTGAGCGGCAGCAATTTGAGCTGGTGCTGGCCGCGATCGCGCTGCTGTCGGCCGCGCTCGGCGCGCTGGGCGTGCTGCGGGCCCGCCGCTGGGCCGCGCGTCGGGCGGGCCGGAGCCGGCTGCGGATCGGGCTGCGGATGATCCCGGTGCTGCTGCCCGCCGCGCTGTTCGCCTTCTATCCGAACCTGGTCTCGTTCCTGCTCAACGGCCGTGCGGTCACCTGGAGCCAGCTCACCTACTTCGCCGTGCCGCTGTCGATCACCCTCCTGGTCGCCGCCGTCGCCGGGACGCTGACCGCGGCCGTTCGCCTGACGCGCTTGCGCAGAATTTGTGTACGACGTAAGCTTACGTCGTACACAAATAGAAGAGGAGCGGTTCATGCACACGATCGCGTTCGTCGTCCCCTTCGTCTGGCTCGGCTGGCTCGCACTCACCGAATGGGTCCCGATGTACCCGCTCAACGACCTGGCCCCGGGCAACCTCAAGCACCGGCTGCTCGCCGCCGCGATCAACTACCCGTTCCCGCTGCTCATCGCGGCCGGAATCGCGCTGGACCAGACCTGGTCACTGATCGCGGCCAGCGCCCTGTGCGCGCTGATCCTGGCCGGGCACGTGTGGAGCTGGTGGCTGCCCTACTTCGGGTTCAGCACCGAGGCGCAGCACGAGGTCTACCGCACCGACTACGCCCGCACGCTCAAGATCCTGCCGACCGCGGGCCGGGACGTGGTCATCGATGTCCAGCACCTGGTGGTGGGAGTGCTGTCCGTGATCATGCTGGCGACCACGCTCGCCGCTACGCTGACCCCATGAAGGGACGACCCGGCCGGCCGGCCGTGCTGACCACGGAACGCATCGTGGCGGCGGCCGTCGAGATCCTCGACGGCGAAGGCCTCGACGCCCTGACCATGCGCCGCCTGGGCACCGTACTCGGGGTCGCGGCCATGTCCCTCTACCGGCACGTGCCGAACAGGGAGGCGCTGCTGGCCGAGGTGGTCAACCGGATCTTCGCCGAGTCCGTCACCGAGCAGCCCGAGGAGACGGCCTGGCCGGAGGCGCTGATGGCGTTCGGCGCGTCGTACCGGCGGGTGCTGCTGGCCCATCCGAACGCCGTCCCGCTGCTGGCCACCCACCCGGTGGACGTCGATCTGGGGCTGCGCCTGCTCACCGGGCTGCTGACACGGTTCGAGGCGGGCGGCGTCGCGCAGTCCGACGCGCTGACCGCCGTCCAGTCGGTCGGCGTGTACGTCCTGGGCCACGCCCTGGCCCAGGTCGGCACCACCCCCGGCACCACCCCCGGCACCGCACAGGAGCCGGCCGCGGCCGCGTTCTACGACCAGTGGTTCGACGCCGGGCTGCTGGCCATGGTGACCGGGTTCGAGCGCCAGCTGGTCGGCCGATAAATCGCTTGCGGCCGGATCCGGGGCCCGCGTAGGGTCACCGACATGCGCCTTTACCAGTAACGGGCCACGCGCCCAACTCAGCGAAACCGTCCGGCGGTGTGCGTTCCCGCCTTCGTCCGTGCAGACGCGGCAGCTGAGCTTGCCGACCGGCCGTTCGCGCCGCGTCGTGAGTTACGTAAAGGAGCTGGTCTCATGCGCGTCCGCGCAGCCAAGAAGAACCCACGCAAGAACGGTCAGGGGCTCCCGCCGTTGCCGCTGCCGAAGCGACTGCCGCAGCGTCCCATCGCCCCGCCCAGGCGCATCCCGCCCAAGGGCCGCTAGACAACTACCGGGATGGGTAGTGAAACGAGCCGCCGCCTCCCAACGCCATGGAGGCGGCGGCTCACCCCTTCGCTCCCGCCTCGCTCAGAGACGCTCGATGATCGTGACGTTGGCCTGGCCGCCGCCCTCGCACATCGTCTGCAGGCCGTAGCGGCCGCCGGAGCGCTCCAGCTCGTGCAGCAGCTTGGTCATCAGGATCGCGCCCGTGCCGCCCAGCGGGTGGCCCAGCGCGATCGCGCCGCCGTTCGGGTTGACCTTGGCCGGGTCGGCGCCCAGTTCCTTCATCCAGGCCAGCGGCACCGGCGCGAACGCCTCGTTGATCTCCGTGACGTCGATGTCGTCGATCGACATGCCGGCCTTCTGCAGCGCCCGCTGGGTGGCCGGGATCGGCGCGGTCAGCATGTAGACCGGGTCGTCGCCCATGAGGGCGAGCTGGTGGATGCGGGCCCGCGGGGTCAGGCCGTGGTCCTTGACCGCCTGCGCCGAGGCGATCAGCACCGCGCCGGAACCGTCGGAGATCTGCGAGGAGGTGGCCGCGGTGATCTGGCCGCCCTCCTTGAGCGTCTTCAGCCCGGCCAGCTTCTCCAGCGTGGAGTCGGGGCGCGGGCCCTCGTCGTCCTCGACGCCGGCGATGGGCGCGATCTGGTCCTTGAAGTAGCCGTTCGCGATGGCCTTGGCAGCGCGCTGGTGCGACTCGAAGGCGAACCGCTCCAGCTCGTCCCGCTTGAGTCCCCACTTCTCGCACATCAGCTCGGCGCCGCGGAACTGGGAGATCTCCTGCTTGCCGTACCGCTCGACCCACATCTCGCCGAACGGGAACGGCATGCCCTTCTCGAGCGCGGCGGTGATCGACGAGCCCATCGGGACGATGCTCATCGACTCGACCCCGGCCGCCACGACCAGGTCTTGAGTGCCGGACATGACGCCCTGCGCGGCGAAGTGGATCGACTGCTGCGAGGAGCCGCACTGCCGGTCGATCGTGACACCGGCCGTGGTCTCGGGCAGGCCGGCCGACAGCCACGCGTTACGCGCGATGTCCAGGCTCTGGGGGCCGAACTGCATGACGCACCCCATGATGACGTCCTCCACCGCCGAGGGGTCGACGCCGGTGCGGTCGATCAGCGCCTTCAGCGTGTGGGCGGCCAGGTCAACGGGGTGGACGGCGGACAGCCCGCCCTTCTTCTTGCCGACCGGGGTGCGGACCGCCCCAACGATGTACGCCTCTGCCACAGTGCCTCCTGAAAACCGAGCATTATTCGGTTGTTAAGGAGAGACTACAACAGAACGATGCTCTGTGGCTGCTACGCCGGAGGCAGAAGGTCCTCCGCCGTATCGACCCGGAACCGCCACCGGTCCACGACCAGGCCGTTCAAGGCCTCGGACAGCTCCAGCGCGAGCGTGCCCAGCTTGACCGGCTCGTCACCGCGCAACTCGATCGCGGTCAACTCGGTGGCGTACGGCAGCAGATCGCGCACCGCCGGCGGCCGGCCCGCCTGCGGCACCAGCGCCGCCCTGACCTCGCCCGCGGTGAAGGTGAACCCGTCCTCCTGCAGCTCCAGCAGCGGCGCCAGCTCCTCCGGCTCCGGACGCACCGGGACGATCACCGCCGGACCACCCTGGTCGGCGTCGGCGGGATCGCTCACCTCGCCCCGGCACACCGCCAGCCCGCCCAGCCGGAAGGCCAGGCCCTCGGCCAGGTAGCGGTCGAAGAAGTCGAACGGCAGCGGGCCCTCAGCCGACACCCGGCACGCCCACACCTTCTCCAGCTCGCCGCCCACCAGCTCGGGCTCGGCCTCGACCGGGGCGTGGATGCGCACGTCCACCGCCACGATGTCGCCGCCATCGCTCCTGGCGTCGGGATCGGCCAGCCGGACGAGCCGCAGCAGCTCGTCGTGCGCCGGTTTGGCGGGCAGTGCCGCCGTGGGGCCAGTACGCAGTCTCCGCTTCGCCATCCAGCCCATGCCCGCCTCCGCGATCAGCTTCGATAGGAGCTCGTCATCGTCGCGTAGACGATGATGTTGTCGGTGTAGTGTCCGCTCGTCCGGTCGTACGTGCCGCCGCAGGTGATCAGGTGCAGCTGCGCGTTCTCGTACGTGCCGTAGACGCGCTGGGTGGGGAAAGTCTTCTTGTTCGCCTGCTCGATGCCGCCGACCTGGAACACGGCCGTGATGCCATCCTGCCGCTTGACCTCGATCGTGTCACCGTTCTTCAGCTCGTACAGCCGGCTGAAGACGGCGCTGCGCGTGCGCGTGTCCTTGTGCCCGAGCATCACGGCGGGCCCGGCCTCGCCGGGGGTGGACATGTTCCGGTACCAGCCGACCAGATTCGAGTTCTCCGCCGCCGGCACCTGGATCGTCCCGTCCTTGGCCAGGCCGAGGGACTTGACCGGGGCGTTGATCCCCAGCTTCCTGATGATCAGCCGGGTCGGGCTGGACGGCAGCATCGCCGGCGCGGCCTTGATCGGCGGCAGCGGGGCGGGCACCTCGGGCGCCGCCTGGAACAGCGCCTGCTGCGGCTGCCCGCTCGCCTTCTCCTTCGGCTGCGCCTGCAGCTCCAGGGTGTCCCTGGCCGCCAGGCCGTACTCCTCCGGCGACTTCACCACGATCAGCAGCCCGGCCACCACGGTCACGATGCCCGCGATGGCCGCCACGATCAGCACGGTCCTGAGCGCCGTACTGCCCTTGTCCTCGGGCGGAACCGGCGCGCCGCCGTACGGATAGTGCCCCGACACGCCGCTCAGCCCTTGCGGACGGAACGCCGTCGCATGACCAGCCCGCCGACCGCCGCGGCGCCGATCAGCGCGCCGCCGGCCAGGATGAAGATCCGCCCGTCGGGACCCATGTCACCGCCGAAGCCGGTGTCCGCACCCGCCTTGGGGGTCTGGGACTTCCTGCTGGGGGTGATGGTCTTGTAGTGGGTGGTGGTCTTGGTCGGCTTGGGACTGCTGGACGTCTGCGTGTTCGTCGGCGAGTTGGACGTGGTGGGCGAGTTGCTGGCGCTGGTGGTGGCGGTGCTGGTCCCGGTGGCGACGGTCAGCGTCATCGACGGGCCGCCGCCGGTGCCGGGGGCGCAGTTGTACCAGACGGTGCCGTTCACGCTGAGCGAGAAACCGGCGCCCTTGAGAATGACGTTGCCGGTGGCGGTCGGCTTGACCACGAAGTCCATGGTGGCCAGCGGCATCGGGGACCGGGCGGCCACGCTGGCGTAGTTCGTGGCCACGGCCGTCGCCGTCACCTGCGCCGAAGGAAGGGCGCTGCCCGACGGGCTGATCGTGCCCGTGGCCCCGATCGTGCTCGTCGGCGCGATGCTCGACAACGCCGGCAGCGGTGTGCCGCTGGCGGTGGAGGTCGGCTGGTTGATCACCCAGCTCAGGGTGACGGTCGAGCTGGGGGTCGGCGTCGTGTAGGGGGCTTCCAGCTCCATCTCGAAGGGAACCGAGACGCTGTTCCCGCCACCCTGCGGAACACAGGTGTACGTGACGGTCACGGGCTCCGCGAGAGCCGCGATGGCCGGTAACCCGCCGAAGATACCCGCACCGAGAAGAGCCAGAGCAGATGACTTGATGGCAAGGCGTCGGTGCGCCTTGGACGTCGGCACTGTCCTTCTCCGTTTCAGCGCAGTTTCAACAGGCGTACCAGAATTGCAGCCGTGGGTCACGGTTAGGTAAGGATCCTACGAACTGTCCCTGTCAAGTTCCCGTAAACCGTGAAACCCACACCCGGGTTTCCCTCAGCCCTTCTTCTTGGACAACGTTGCGTACACGATGATGTTGTCCGTGTAGCTGTGCGCCTGCTTGTTGTAGACGCCGCCACACGTGATCAACCGAAGCTGTGAGTCGTTCGTGTTCCCGTACACGCGGTTGGTCGGGAACGCGGACTTGCTGGCCTGCTCGATGCCGCTCACCGTGAACCGGGTGACCTTGCCGTCGGAGCGGTAGACGTAGATCTGGTCGCCCTTGGCCAGGTTGCGCAGGCGGTCGAAGACGGCCGGGCCCTTGCGGGTGCTGACGTGGCCGTTGATGATCGCCGGGCCGACCTCGCCGGGGACCGGCGAGAAGCGGTACCAGCCGGTCTGGTTCGGCCTGGACAGCGGCGGGACGCCCAGGTTGCCCTTGATGTCCACGGTGACCGCGCCGATCGGGGCGTTGACCTTGAGCTTCGGGATCCTGATCCGCGTCGGCCTGGCCTTGGCCGCCTTCGTCTTGGGCGCCTTGATGGGGGCCACGGTGGGCAGGGCGGCCGGGGGCGGCGGCGCCTCCAGCCTGGCCGGGGTCAGCGGCGCGTCGCCGCCGGGACCCACGGTGGCGGGCAGCACGAACGCGCCCGCGTTCTCGATCTGCACGCCGGGCTGGTCCTGGGCCACCAGCGCGGGGCTGGAGCCGTCGTCCACGGTCGGGGCGAGCGACAGCAGGCCCACCATGACGGCGCCGACACCGGCCAGCGAGCCGGCGATCAGCAACCCGGGCATCGCCCGCTGCATCGGCGTCTTCCGCTCGGACATCACTTCACTCCTCCCGCGTGCGCGGCCTTACGCCTGCGCAGCAGCAGCCCACTGCCGGCACTGCCGATCAGCATCACGGATCCGGCGGCCATCAGGCCGTACGGGGCGTTCGCCGGGCTCTCCGGCGCCTCGCCGGTGTCCACACCGCCCTGGGGCGTCTTGGCCACCTGCGCCTTGACGTACTTGGTGGCGGTGGCGCCGGTCTTCGTGGGTGTGGCCGTGGTCGTGGTGGTGCTGGTGGCCGGGGGCGCCACGGCCACGTGCCGTCCGGTCGGCCAGGTGTAGTGCGGGTTGGGATGCCCGGGACCGGGGTGGTTGGTGGTCGGCGGCGGCGTGGACGGACCGTTGGTGGTCGGCCCAGGCGTCGTCGGGCCGCCGCTGGTGGGCGGCGGAGTGCTGGACGGCGGGTTGCTCGTCGGCGGCTGAGTCGTCCGCTCCTTGACGGTCACCTCGATGGAGACCGGGTCGCTGATGAGCGTGCAGATCGCCTTGTGGTATCCGGTCGGCACCCGGGAGGAGTCGGTGATCACCCGGAACGCGTCCAGCCAGGCCTCCTTGGCGGAAGCGTTGACGATCTTGATGGTGTGCTCGCCGTACTTCAGCGGCACCGGGGATTCCCAGATGACGAAGCCGCCGTCGAGGTCGGAGTTGACCGGGTCGTCGGACTCGTCGCGCGAGGGGTTGACCGTGGCCACCTTCTCGCCGTCGAGGTAGATGTCCACCGGGCCCGCGTCCTTGTCCTTGGGGCCGATGTACTGCACGCCGGTACCCACGAACTTGAGCTCGGCGGAGGCGCCGGACTGGCTGGTCGCGTGCAGGTCGTTGTGCTCGTGGTTCTCCGAGGACGGCCGGTCGTCCAGCGACGTCCACGCTCCGCCGTACTGGATCTGCAGATCCGACGGGTTGTCGTTGTCGTTGCCGTCGTTGACGAGTGCGGCGCCGTCGGGCGGCAGGAAGTCGACCTCGATGTCGCTCGGGGTGACGCTGATGGTGCCGGTCTCATGCATGTGCGCGGGGTCGGAGAGCGTCTCCGGCAGCGAGAGCACCGACTCCGGGCGCAACGCCTGCGCCTGGGTGGCCTCGCCCTGCGGCTTGACGGTCCCGAACCAGCTGCTCGCGAGCTCGACCTTGCCGACCACGTGCACCGTGCCGCCGGCCTCGTAGTAGCCGGGCGACAGGAAGCGGTTGACCCCGATCTGGTCGAGCTTCCAGGTGAAGTTGAGCGGTTCGCCCTTGTACAGGTCGGTGGCGAAGGTGAGCCGCGTCTCCAGCTTGACATCGCCGTACTTGACGATGCTCCTCGTGGTTCCCGGAGCAGGCTTGCAGTTGTAGTTGACCACGAGGTTGGCGGGTGCGGCGGCGGCAGGGGCGTTGTGCAACGCCACTAGACCTAAGGCAGCCACGGATCCGACCGATGCGGCGAGCAACGCCTTGCGCCACCGAGTCACGGGACACTCCGATCACACACAAATAGACCGAGTGTAGATCTTAGGGTCGCAACCACCTGTAACGCAGGCCTAACGCCACAACTTCCGGCACTTGTGATGAACCCGTGTCCCCAGCAGCCTGCCGTCCCCCGAAACCGGGTATACCTCCGGGTAACAGAATCGTATTCTGTCGTGCACGACATCCGCTGGGAGGCGACTGATGCAGCGAGACCTCTTCGACGAGGAACACCTGCTGTTCCGGGAGACCGTGCGCGAGTTCATGGCCCGCGAGGTCGTGCCGCACCACGAGCAGTGGGAGAAGGACGGCATCGTGCCCCGCGAGGTCTGGAAGAAGGCCGGGGAGCTGGGGATGTTCGGCTTCTCGGTGCCCGAGGAGTACGGCGGGGCGGGCATCACGGACTTCAGGTTCAACGCGGTGATCGTCGAGGAGATCATCGGGAACGCGGCGTCCGGGCTCGGGTTCTCGCTGCACAACGACGTGATGGCGCCGTACCTGGTGGACTTGACCGACGACGAGCAGAAGCAGCGGTGGCTGCCCGGCTTCGTCACCGGGGAGCTGATCACCGCGATCGCCATGACCGAGCCCGGGGCCGGCAGCGACCTGCAGGGCATCAGGACCACGGCGGTGCGCGAGGGCGACCACTACGTGCTGAACGGGCAGAAGACGTTCATCACCAACGGCATCAACGCCGACCTGGTGGTCGTGGTGGCCAAGACCGACCCGGAGGCCGGGGCGCGCGGCACCACGCTGCTGATGGTCGAGCGCGGCATGGACGGCTTCGGCCGCGGCCGCAACCTGGACAAGGTCGGCATGAAGGCGCAGGACACGGCCGAGTTGTTCTTCGAGAACGTGCGCGTGCCCGTCGCCAACCGGCTCGGCCCGGCCGAGGGCGAGGGCTTCATCCAGCTCATGAACAACCTCCCGCAGGAGCGCCTGTCGATCGCGGTGGCGGCGGTGGCCGCGGCCGAGGCGGTGCTGGAGCAGACCATCGAGTACTGCCGGACCCGCCAGGCCTTCGGCCGCAGCATCGGCAAGTTCCAGAACACCCGGTTCGTGCTGGCCGAGCTGGCCACCGAGACCGAGATCGCCCGCCACTACGTGGACAAGTGCATCCTGGCGCTGAACGCCGGGCAGCTCACCGTGGTCGACGCCGCCAAGGCCAAGTGGTGGACGACCGAGCTGCAGAACAAGGTCATCGACCGCTGCCTGCAACTGCACGGCGGTTACGGCTACATGATGGAGTACCCGGTGGCCAAGGCCTGGCTCGACAGCCGCGTCCAGACGATCTACGGCGGCACCACCGAGATCATGAAGGAGATCATCGGCCGGTCCTTCGGCTTCTGACCCATATCCGGCGCCGCCTCCCCCGCGCGGGAAGCGGCGTCGCGCCGCATACTGGTCACCATGGACAGCGGCCTGATCCTCCTGGTCTTCCTGGCGTTGCTGTTCGCCTGGGGACTCAACCGCGTGCGCCGCGCCCTGCGCCTGGGCCCGGTGGGCTACGTCGGCGTGATGATCGTGTTCGTCATCGCCATGCTGCTGGTCTGGGGTCAGACACTCCGCTGACCCCAGAAGTCGTGGTCAGGCGCTCCGCCGACCGCCGAAGTCGTGGTCAGGCGCCGGGCAGGGCGGCGACGAACCGGGTCAGCAGCCGGGCGAACTCGGCCCGCTCGGCCTCCGTCCACTCCGACATCGCCGCGGCGAACGCCGCCTGCCGGTGGCCGTGGGCCTGTTCCAGCGCCGCCCGCCCGGCGTCGGTGAGCACCAGCCACGCCCGCCGCCCGTCGGCCTGGTCGGCCTGCCTGCGCACGGTGCCCGCCGCCACGGCCGCCGCGACGAGCCTGCTCGCCCGCGGCTGGTCGACGCCGAGCGCCTGCGCCACGCCGGCCACCGACACCGGCTCGGCGGCGGCCTCGATCACGTCGAGCACGTCGAACTCCGGGCCCGGCGCCGTGTGCGCGCCGTGCGCGCGGGCCAGCGCCCGCCTGCTCTGCCGCCGCCTGATCGCCACCATCGCCCGTTCGACGGCGACGGCCGCGACCACTTCATTGTCTTCATACATATAGTTGCTATATTACATGCATGAACAAGCCGATCGGTTACTGGGCCAAGCGGCTCGACACGTTGCTCGACGAGGCCATGGATCGGGAACTGGCCGCGCAGGGCGTGAGCCGGCGCGAATGGCAGGCGCTCAACACGCTGGCCACCACCGGAGACGACCCGGTCACCGCGCTGGCCCCGTTCGCCGGGGTGGACGACGCGATGGCCGGCCTGACCGCCAGGGGCTGGCTGGCCGGCGCCGAGCTCACCCCCGCCGGCCGGGCCGCGCACGAGGCGATCAGCGACCGGGTGCGGGCCTTCCGCTGGAAGGCCGCGGAAGGTCTCACGCCCGAGGAGTACGCCACCACCGTGGACGTGCTCCGCCGCATGGCCGCCAACCTGGCCTGACGCCCGGCTAGCTCCCGGCCGGCGGCCGGCCCTCGGGGCCGCCCGGGTCGTCCCAGGTCGGGTCCTCGATGACGGTGCACGGCCCGACCTCACCGGCGATCTGCAGCGTCGCCAGCACCCACCACGTCCGCGGCGCCGGAGTAGTGTCGTCCGCCCGGTCGTTCCCGGCGAACTCCAGCACCAGCGTGCTGTTCTCGTCGACGAGCCTGGGGTCGATGTCCAGGCCGCCCTGCCGCATGCGGATGGCGTCGTCGGGCAGCGTGCGGATCTCCCCCCGGTTCTTCGCGCACATCTTGCCCGAACCCATGTATGTGACGTCCGCTCGGACGCCCGCCTCCCGTAGGTCCTGCTCCAGCCGGTCGGCGTCCTTGAACTCGCGGATCTCCACCCCGATCGTCCCGTCGGACTTCTTGCTCACCGCGTACGCCGGCGACTCCGTGCCCGTCAGCAGCGGCACCGCGAACGCCGCCGCGGCGGCCAGCGCGGCCACCGCCCCTCCGGCGTACAGCCGGCGGGTGAGGCGGCGGCGGCGTTCGGCCCGGTGCGTGATCTCGGCCTTGAGTTCCATCAGCAACTGCTCCTCGTATCTCATCCAGATGCTCCATCCATGACGAAGGGCAGCTTGCGCAGCGTGTTGCGGGCGCGGTGCAGACGTACCTTGGCGGTCCCCTGCCGGATGCCGAGGGCCAGCGCCGCCTCCGTGACCGAGAGCTGGTCGATGACGACCAGCTCCAGCACGGCGCGCTCGCCCTCGGGCAGCTCGGCCATGGCCTCGAAGGCCCGCCTGGACTCCCGTTCCGCGTCGATGCGTTCCTCGAGCCTGGCGAGGTCGTCGGTGTCGAGCTGACGCCGTCCGTTCACCCGGTCCGTGAGCATCATCCGCCGGTACGCCCGCCGCCGCTCGGCCGAGATCGTCTTGCGCGCCACGCCGTAGAGCCAGGCGATCTCGGTGCCGAGCTCGGCCCGGTAGGTGTGGGCCGAGTCGAGCACCGCCACGAACACCTCCGCCACCAGGTCGGCGACCGTGTGCGGGTCGTCGACGCGGCGGGCCAGGAAACGGGTGACCGCATCGACGTGCCGCCGGTAGAAGGCTTCGAAAGCCACTGGATCCGTGGCGATCTTCGCCTGTTCGCGACGCACCGGTCGAGCTCCCTTCGTCGATTCGCACCCCTGCTTGGCGAGAACCGACAAAAGGGTTACAACCGCAGGTCAGCGGCTCAGACGGTGGCTTCCAGGAGCACCCGGGCGACCAGTTCGGGATCGTCGCTCATCGGCACGTGCCCGCACCCTTTGAGCAGCTTCACCCGTTGCCCCGACCACTTGGCCGCGCGTACCGCCTGGCGGCGCGGCAGCAGCCGGTCGTGCTCGCCCCAGGCGATGGTGATCGGCGCCTTGGGCGGCGCGGGCGGCATCAGGCCGGAGAACGACTCCAGCGTCTCGTCGAACCCCGCCGCCGCGCCCAGCGCCTGGGAGGCGGCGATCAGCGCCGTCGGCGAGAGCCTGGACGGACGCGCCACCAGGACGCCCGCGCTCACCGCGCGCAACGCCGGATTCTCGGCGGTCCGGATGAGCCGCTCGAACGGCATGGACCTGGCCGAGGCCCGCATCGCCCGCAGCACCGCCTGGCAGTAGAGCAGCTCGGGCCCGGTCCAGAACCCGGCCGGCGACAGCGCGGTGGCCGTGCGCACCCCGCCGCGCGAGGCCAGCTCCAGCGCCACGTACCCGCCGAGGGAGTTGCCCGCGACGTGCGGCTCCCTGATGCCGAGCAGCGCGCAGAACGATTCCACCGCGTCGGCCAGCGCCTCAGGCGTGTACGGGATCCCGTCGGGCAGCCCGGGAGACACCCCGAACCCCGGCAGGTCGACGGCGATCACGGTGCGCTCGGCGGCCAGCCGGTCGAGCACCGGCAGCCAGGCCTGCCAGTGGTGGCCGATGCCGTGGATCAGGATCAGCGGCTCGCCGGTGCCCCGGCGTTCGAAGGCCAGCTCCATGGGGTCGAGTGAATCATTCAGCGGCTGCGCGTGGGAATCTCGAACCAGACCGCTTTGCCTTCCCTGGTGGGACGCGAACCCCAGCGCTTCGCGAGCTGGTCGACCAGGTAGAGGCCGCGGCCGCCCTCGTCGTTCTCGCCGGCGCTGCGGATGCGGGGCAGGCGCAGGTCTTGATCGAACACCTCGACCCAGACCGATTCGTCGCCCCTGCGCAGCCGGAGGGTGAACTCCTTGTCGCTGATCACTTCGTCCTCGAAGCCCGGCATGTCCCAGGACTCCTCGAACGGCAGCGGCGGCCCTTCCACGACCAGTTCCCTGCGCGGCACGTTCGCGGTGGAGGCGTGCAGCACCACGTTGGTGACGACCTCGGAGACCAGCAGGCAGGCCAGCTCCGCGCGCTCCTCCGGCACGTTCCAGCCGGAGAACGCCTCGGAGGCCATGCGGCGCGCCTCACCCACCATGATGGGCTGGGCGGGGAACGTGCGCTCCTCGACGTCGAGGTCGATCTCGCTGGAGCGCACCACCAGGATGGCCATGTCGTCGTCGATCTCGCCGGGCACCGCGACCGTGGCGGCGTCGGCGATCTGCTCCACCTCGGCGTCGGAGAGCTTGGCCAGCTTCTCGCAGAGCACGCCCAGCGTCTCGGCCTCCGACGGCATGCGCCCGTCGCGGGCCGGGCGCCGGTCGACCAGGCCGTCGGTGTAGAGCAGCAGCGCCGCGCCCGGCGGCAGCGTGCGGGTCTCCTCCTTGTAGACCAGGTCGGCGTGCATGCCCTTGGCCCGCACGCCCAGCGGCTGGCCGACCTCCTCGATGTCGAGCTCGACGCACTGGCCGTTGACCAGCAGCAGCGGCGGCGCGTGCCCGGCGTTGGCGAAGGAGAGCTGCCGCGACCAGGCGTCGTAGACCAGGTACTGGCAGGTCACGATCGGCGGGACGCTGATGTCGGCGCCGGTGTCGTCCTGCTCGGGGGTGGCGATGATGCGGGTCCACTCGTCGAGCCTGGCCAGGATGTCGGCGGGCGACTTGTCGTCTTGAGCGAAGGCGCGCAGCGCGGCGCGCAGCTGGCCCATGATGGCCGCGGCCTTGGCGCCCCGGCCCTCCACGTCGCCGATGACGATGCCGACGCGGCCGGCCGACAGCGGGATGACGTCGTACCAGTCGCCGCCCACCTGGGTCTGGATGCCCTGGCCGTGGGAGGCCAGCGGCGCGGCCGGGTAGTAGCGGACCGCGATCTCCAGGCCGTCGAGCTGGGGCAGCGCCCTGGGCAGCAGGTGCTTCTGAAAGGACTCGGCGGTGTGCCGCTCTTCCTCGAACAGCAGCGCGTTGTCGATGGCCAGCGCCACCCGGGTGGCGATCGCGCCGACGAAGTCGCGGTCGAAGGCGTCGTAGTGGGGGCTGCGGCGGTCGGTCAGGTTGGACAGGCCCAGGTACATCAGGCCGAGTGTCTCGCCGCGCACGCACAGGGGGGCCACGATGGCCGAGCTCATGCCGATCTCACCGCACAGCCGGGCGCTGCCTTCGTGCGGGATCGGGAAGCTGCTGGTCGCGAAGTCCTCCACCAGGATGGTCTCCTGGCGGCGCATGGCGGTGTCGGCGTAGTGGCCGGAGGGGTAGCGGATCTCCGCGCCCACCGGCATCCATGTTCCCGACGGCGGATTCCACCCCTGCACGTGCTGTGAGACCCGGCGGACGAGCCTGTCGCCCTCCATCAGCTCGATGAAGCAGTGGTCGGCGAACTGCGGCACGAGCATCTCGGCGACCCGCTTGAGCGTCTCCTCGACGTAGAGGGAGCCCGCCAGCCGCTCGCCGATGCGTTCGAGCAGGCCGAAGCGGTCCTTCTCGCGTTCGTTGCTGCGCAGCGCCTCCCTGGCCAGGATGACGATGCCCGTCACCGAGCCGGACGCGTGCCGCAGCGGCACCGCCTGCGCGCGCACGTAGACGATCGTGCCGTCGCCGCGCTTGACGTCGAACGTGCCCTCCCACACGCCGCCCTTGAGCACGTGCTTGGCCAGCTCGACGGCCAGCGGGTGATCCTTCTCCATGATGCCGAGCGACAACACGGACGTATCGCGCGCGGCGCTCTTGCCCGGACGGCCGAACAGTTTCTCCGCGAACGGGTTCCAGTAGAGGAGATTGCTGAAACGGTCGGTGACCACCACCGCCATCTCTGCATGATCTAGCACGGATCCGGCAGCAAGGTGATCAGCCGTTTCCTGCGACAAATCCCCCCATCGCTTCATCCGGCGACCACTCCTCGGGGTGGCATGTGCGCAAAGCGGACCACGGGCGCTCCTGCAACAGTCTTGGCCAGGTAGGAGTGGAGGGTCTCCCAGGAGGGATTCAACCAAGCCGCCGCGCGCGCGTCAGCGCTTGGAGACAAAAACGTGCGCGGCAACATCGCGCGGAAGCTCCGCGGGAGTGTCGTTCGCGTCTCCGTCACCTGTCACCCGCACACCGTCGTCGCTCGCCGCGAGCGTCACCTCGCGTCCGGGTTGTATCCCAACTTGCTTGAGTTTAAGCATCACAGCGGGATCACTTTGCACTTGTTCGCTGATTCGGCGGACCACGACGGGTACATCTCTGGGTCCGGCGAGATCCGACATCGACGCCAGCGCGTTGGCCCCGCCCTCGGCGGGCTCCCTGGCGCCCAGCTCGCTCAGCCCGGGGATGGGGTTGCCGTGCGGGCAGACCGTGGGGTTGTCGAGCAACGTCACCAGGCGCGTCTCGACGGACTCCGACATGACGTGCTCCCAGCGGCACGCCTCGATGTGCACCTCTTCCCATGGCAGGCCGATGACCTGCGTGAGCAGGCATTCCGCCAGGCGGTGCTTGCGCATCACGCGGGTGGCCAGGGTGCGGCCCAGGTCGGTCATCGACAGGTGCCTGTCGCCTTCGACGCGGACCAGTCCGTCACGTTCCATCCTGGCGACGGTCTGGCTCACCGTGGGCCCGCTCTGCTGGAGGCGTTCGGCGATGCGGGCCCTGAGGGGGACGATGCCCTCCTCTTCGAGCTCGTAAATCGTACGGAGATACATCTCCGTGGTGTCGATCAGGCCGTGTGCGGTCAAGGCTCCTCCCATCTGCATGCTACGCCGGTCGTAGCGGGGACTGAGCCCGTCCGTCGCGGGCACAGGGGTTACAGGAAACCCTATGGGGAGAACGACCAGCGATGGCAAAGGACGCAAACAACGGAGCAGCCCAGTTCCTTCCCGATCGCCGGGATCTGGGCGCGTTGCGCGGGGCCGCGGCCTGCTGCGAAGGCTGTGACCTGTACCGGAACGCCACCCAGACGGTGTTCGGCGAAGGCCCGGCGCGTGCGCGGTTCATGCTCGTCGGCGAGCAGCCCGGCGACCAGGAGGACCTGCGGGGGCACCCGTTCGTGGGCCCGGCGGGCCGCATTCTCGACAAAGGGCTGCAGGAGGCCGGGATCGCGCGGGACGACGTATATCTGACGAACGCCGTAAAGCACTTCTCCTTCGTGCCTCGCGGCAAACGGCGCATCCATCAGAAACCGACGGCCGCCGAGATCGACGCCTGCCATCCGTGGCTCGACGCCGAGCTGTCGGTGGTGCGTCCGGAGGTCGTGGTGGTGATGGGCGCCACGGCCGCGCGGGCGCTGCTGGGGCGTGCGTTCAAGGTGACGCAGCACCGCGGCGAGGCGGTGCCGCTCGGCGAGGCGCTGGCGGTGCCCACCATCCACCCGTCGGCGGTGCTGCGGGCCCCGGACAGGGACGCGGCCTACGCGGGCTTCCTGGCCGATCTCCAGGCCGCCAAGCGCGTGGCCTAGCCGCGCGCAGCGACCTGACAGCGCGCGCCCAGGCCGGGCCCGGCGCTAATCCGCCCGGTACTTCCTGAAGCCGGCCACCGAGAGCCCGACGACCAGCACGGTGACGGCGCACGCCAGCCCGCCCCCGACCCAGGCCCCGGTCATGCCGAAGGCGGTGGCCGTCGCGCCGGCCCTGATGTCGCCCAGGCGCGGCCCGCCGGCCACGACCACCATGAACACCCCCTGCAGGCGTCCGCGCATCTCGTCGGGCGCGTAGAGCTGCAGGATGGACTGCCGCCACACCGACGAGACCACGTCGGCGGCGCCGCCGACCGCCATGAACGCCACCACCAGCCACAGCGGGCCCACCAGCCCGGCCGCCGCCACCGCCAGGCCCCAGACGGCGATCACCACGACCAGCGCCAGGCCCTGACGCTTGATCCGCCCGACCCAGCCGGAGAACAGCGCGCCCAGCACCGAGCCGATGGCCATCGCGGAGGTCAGCCAGCCGAGCGCGATCAGCGAGCCGCCGAACTGCTCGGCCGCCGCCTGCGGGAACAGCGCCCGGGGCAGCGCGAACACCATCGCGATGATGTCCACCACGAACGACATCAGCAGCACCGGGCTGCCCGCGATGAAGCGCAGGCCCTCGAACACGGCCCGCGCGCCCGGCCGGCGCACCTGGCCGAGCGGAGGCACCGGCGGCAGCCTGAGCGCGGCGTACAGGCCGCCGGCGAACAGCACCGCGTCGACGGCGTAGGCGGCCGCGAAACCGCCGCCGGCCAGCACGACGCTGCCGATCATCGGGCCGGCCACCGCGCCGAGGCTGAAGACCAGGGAGTTGAGCGCGTTGGCCGCGGGCACCAGCTCGGGTTCGAGCACCCTGGGGATGATCGCGCCCCTGGCCGGCGAGGTGACGGCGAAGCCGGTGGCGCTCACCGCGACCAGGGCGAGCAGGACGTACACGTTGTTCAGGCCGATCAGCGCCTGCAGCAGGATGAGCAGCGTGCCGCCCCAGGCCACGAAGGAGCCGGTGATGAGCAGCTTGCGGCGGTCCATCGCGTCGGCGACGGCGCCGCCCCACAGGCCGAACACCACCAGCGGCACCAGGTTGGCCAGGCCGAGCAGGCCGACCCAGAGCGAGGAGCCGGTCAGCTCCCACACCTGCTGGCTGACGGCCACCACGGTGACCGCCACGCCGACGTGGGAGAACGCCTGCCCCATCCACAACCGCCGGTAGGCGGGCACGGACAGGGGCGCGGTGTCCACCAGGTGACGTTTCACCAGCTCCCCGATAGCCATTCCACGGAGATTACGGTGCGAGCCGCTCCAGCGCCCAGCCGGGTGGCGTGCGGCGGTAGCGGAGCCTGTCGTGCATGCGGTCGAGCTGGCCCTGCCAGAACTCCACCTCGACCGGGGTGACGCGGAACCCGCCCCAGAAGTCGGGCACCGGCGGGTCCTCGGGCCAGCGCGCGGCCAGCTCCTCGTAGCGGTCGTCCAGCTCCTGTCTCGAACGCACGACGGCCGACTGCCTGGACGCCCAGGCGCCGATGCGTGAGCCGTACGGGCGGGAGTCGAAGTACTCGGCCGACTCCTCGTGCGACAGCCGCCGCACCGAGCCCTCGACGCGCACCTGACGGCGGATCGGGTGCCAGGGGAACAGCAGGGAGGCCCGGGGGTTCTCGGTCAGGTCGCGGCCCTTGCGCGACTCGTAGTTGGTGTAGAAGACGAAACCTCGTTCGTCGTAGCCCTTGAGCAGCACGGTTCTGGCGCTGGGGCGGCCGCCGGCCGAGGCGGTGGCCAGCACCATGGCGTTGGGTTCCGGCAGTCCGGATTCGAGCGCGTCCTGGAACCAGACGGTGAACTGGGCGATGGGGTCGGACGCGAGGTCGGCTTCGAGCATCGGCTCGCCCTCGTACGTCCGGCGAAGCCCCGCCAGCACGGGCGGGCGCGGGGTGGCATCCACGAGACGGTATTCTTGCGCGCTTGTGTGGAAGATCCCACGCACCGCTCCCGACCAGCGGGTTTGGCCTTTCGGCGGGTCCGAGAACCGAGCACGAGCTGGGAGGGGGTTAAATTGACCCGCCGGTATCTCGACATCAAGGCATTGCCGGAACATGGCAAGAAAGGGAGGCGGCCGAGTATGTCCGACTTCAAACCCGGCCTCGAAGGGGTTGTAGCCTTCGAGACCGAGATCGCGGAACCGGACAAAGAAGGGGGCGCCCTTCGATACCGGGGCGTCGACATCGAAGAGCTGGTCGGCCGTGTCCCGTTCGGGCACGTTTGGGGCCTGCTGGTCGACAACAAGTTCCAGCCGGGCCTGCCCCCGGCGGAGCCGTACCCCATCCCTGTCCACTCCGGTGACATCCGCGTAGACGTGCAGAGCGCGCTGGCCATGCTGGCTCCGGCCTATGGCTTCAAGCCCCTGCTCGACATCAGTGACGAAGAGGCTCGCGACCAGCTCGCCCGTGCCTCTGTGATGGCCCTGTCGTTCGTCGCGCAGTCCGCGCGCGGCCTGGGGCTGCCGATGGTTCCGCAGAGCCGCGTCGACGAGGCCAAGACCATCGTCGAGCGCTTCATGGTCCGCTGGCGCGGTGAGCCCGACCCCAAGCACGTCAAGGCCATCGACGCGTACTGGACCTCCGCGGCCGAGCACGGCATGAACGCTTCCACGTTCACCGCCCGCGTCATCGCCTCCACCGGCGCTGACGTGGCCGCCGCGCTGTCGGGCGCCGTCGGCGCCATGTCGGGTCCGCTGCACGGCGGCGCCCCGGCCCGGGTGCTGCACATGATCGAGGGCGTCGAGCAGCTCGGCGACGCCAAGAAGTACGTCCAGAGCGAGCTGGACAAGGGCAACAGGCTCATGGGCTTCGGCCACCGCGTCTATCGCGCCGAAGACCCGCGGGCCCGCGTGCTGCGCCGCACCGCCAAGGAGCTCGACGCGCCTCGCTACGAGGTCGCCGCGGCGCTGGAGCAGGCCGCGCTGGAGGAGCTGCACGCGCGCAAGCCCGACCGGGTGCTCGCCACCAACGTGGAGTACTGGGCCGCGGTCGTGCTGGACTTCGCCGAGGTGCCTTCGCACATGTTCACCTCGATGTTCACCTGCGCCCGCACGGCCGGCTGGGCCGCGCACATCCTGGAGCAGAAGCGCACCGGCAGGCTCGTCCGCCCGAGCGCGAACTACACCGGCCCGGCTTCGCGTCCGCTCAGCGACGTGCCCGGCGCCGCCGAGGTCGTCGGCACCGTCTGACGTCTCACCGCACCTGACAAACGGCCCGCAGCGCCCGCGCGGGCCGTTTTTCATGTCTCGCCCCGAAATGCGCAGGCCACCGTCTCAGAATCCGGACCCGGGCGAAGGCATTTCGGCGGGCTCAGTACGCTGGGCACGTGGCTGACATCGTGATTCCCGCTGACATCAAGCCCGCCGACGGCCGATTCGGCTGCGGGCCCTCGAAGGTTCGCACCGAGCAACTGGCCGCGCTCGCCTCCTCCGGCGCGAGCGTCATGGGCACCTCCCACCGCCAGAAGCCGGTCAAGAACCTGGTCGGCCGCGTGCGCTCCGGCCTGGCCGACCTGTTCTCGCTGCCCGAGGGCTACCAGGTCGTGCTCGGCAACGGCGGCACCACCGCGTTCTGGGACATCGCGTCCTTCGGTCTCATCCGGTCCAGGTCCCAGCACCTGGCGTTCGGCGAGTTCTCCTCGAAGTTCGCCACCGTGGCCAAGAAGGCCCCGTGGCTCGGCGAGCCGAGCGTGATCAAGTCCGAGGTCGGCACCCACCCCACGGCCGTGGCCGAGGACGGGATCGACGTCTACGCGCTCACCCACAACGAGACCTCCACCGGCGTGGCCATGCCAATCACGCGCGTGGGCTCCGACGACTCGCTGGTGCTGGTCGACGCCACCTCCGGCGCCGGCGGCCTGCCCGTCGACATCGCCGAGACCGACGTCTACTACTTCGCGCCGCAGAAGAGCTTCGCCTCCGACGGCGGCCTGTGGATCGCCGTCATGTCGCCGCGGGCGCTGGCCAGGGTCGAGGAGATCGCCGCCACCGACCGGTACGTGCCGGAGTTCTTCAGCCTCCCGATCGCCATCGACAACTCCGCCAAGGACCAGACGTACAACACCCCCGCGGTGTCCACGCTGTTCCTGCTGGCCGACCAGCTCGACTGGATGAACGGCAACGGCGGCCTGGCCTGGACCACCGCCCGCACCGCCGACTCCTCCCAGCGGCTCTACACCTGGGCCGAGAAGTCGTCGTACGCGACGCCGTTCGCCGCGCCGGAGTTCCGCTCGCAGGTGGTCGGCACGATCGACTTCGCCGACGAGGTCGACGCGGCGGCGGTGGCCAAGGCGCTGCGCGCCAACGGCATCGTCGACACCGAGCCGTACCGCAAGCTGGGCCGCAACCAGCTGCGCATCGCCATGTTCCCGGCCATCGACCCGGCCGACGTCGAGGCGCTGACGGCGTGCGTCGACTACGTGGTCGAGCGTCTTTGATTCGTCCTGCGTGACAGCTCGTCGAGGAGGGCCAGCGCGTCCTCCTCGGCGACGCTCCGCGCGAACCTGGCCAGCACCGGCAGCCGGTCCGTGCTCCCGGCCAGGGCCTCCAGCATGAGCGCGGTGACGTGCTCGTCGCGCGTCTTGGTCGCGGCGTAGCGGAAGGCGTTGCGGTAGGGCGTACGGGTCAGCAGGCCCTTCTTCACCAGCCGCTCGGCCACCGTCTGCACGGTGGTGTAGGCCAGCTCGCGCTCCTCGTTCAGCGCGGCGAGCAGTTCCCTGACACGCATCGGCTTGCCTGTGTCCCACACCACGTCCATGATCGCGCGTTCGAGGGATCCCAGGTTCGCCAACTGATCTACCTTCCGGCTCGTTTAGGCAACATTCTTGCCTATAACGCGGGCTAGTAGGAGATACTCGGGCGTTTACGGCGCAAGACCCAGGCGGCCACCACGCCGCCGATGAGGCCGAACAGGTGCCCCTGCCAGGAGATGCCCTCCTGGTTCGGCAGCAGGCCCCACAGGATCGAGTAGTAGGCGATGGCCACGCCGATCCCGATGACGATGTCGATCGCGCTGCGGTCGAACAGGCCGCGGGCCAGGACGTAGCCGAAGTAGCCGAACACCAGCCCGCTGGCGCCCACGGTGATGATGCCCGGGCTGGTGAGCCAGGTGCCCAGGCCGCCGATCACCACGATGAGGCCGCTGGCCGCGAAGAACTTGCCCAGACCGCGCAGCCCGGCCAGGAAGCCGAGGATGAGCAGCGGCAGCGAGTTGGCCATGAGGTGCGCGAATCCGACGTGCAGGAAGGGCGCGAAGAAGATCCCGAACAGCCCGGACGGCATCCAGCCGGCGATGCCGAACTCGGTGTCGAACGAGCCGGGCAGCATGTAGTCGATGACCTCGATGGCCCACATGGCGGCGAGCAGCCCGATCATGACGAGGAGCGCGGCGGCCGCGCCCGACAGGAGTGCTCCGGCGCCGCGCTTGGCCGACTCGAATCGGGAACTCGAATGCTCGCTCATGCGCTCTCCCCAGAAGGTCGTCTTCCTTTACCGTACGCAGGAAGACGACCGGATGCGTCGGGTACGCCCCTCCCGTCCGCGCCAGGCCGGCGGGAGGGGCGCGGGAGCGTGCGCTACTCGCCCTTCCACTGGGGCGCGCGCTTCTCGGCGAAGGCCGCGGCGCCCTCCATGGCGTCCTTGGAGCCGAACACCGGGTTGATGATCGGCCCTTGCCGCTTGAACATCTCCTCCAGCGGCCAGTCCTGCGACTCGATGACCACCTTCTTGGTGGCGGCGAGCGCCAGCGGGGCGTTGGCGGCGATCTTCGCGGCCAGTTCGAGCGCGCCGGCCAGTGCCTGGCCCGGCTCGGTGATGCGGTTGACCAGGCCCAGCTCGTACAGGCGGGCGGCCGGGTAGTGGTCGCCGGTCAGCGCGATCTCCATGGCCACGTGGTACGGGATCCTGCGCGGCAGCCGCATGATGCCGCCGGCCCCGGCCACCAGGCCGCGCTTGGGCTCGGGCAGCCCGAACTTCGACTCCGACGACGCCACGATCACGTCGCACGACAGCGCCAGCTCGAACCCGCCCGCGAGCGCGTAGCCCTCGACCGCGGCCACCAGCGGCTTGTTCGGCGGGGCCTCGGTGAGCCCGCCGAAGCCGCGGCCTTCGACCACCGGGAAGTCGCCGGACAGGAAGCCCTTCAGGTCCATGCCGGCGCTGAAGGTGCCGCCCGCCCCGGTCAGGACGTAGGCGGAGATGTCCGGGCGGGCATCGAGCTCGTCCAGCGCCGCCGCGATGCCGCGCGCGACCGCCCCGTTGACCGCGTTGCGCGCGGCGGGACGGTTGATCGTGATGACGGCGACCCTGTTGGACTCACCGCCGGATTCCTCGACGAGCACTTCTTCAGACACGAGACCTCACTTGGGCTGGAAGCGGATGCCGCCGTCGAAGCGGATGACCTCGGCGTTCATGTAGTCGTTCTGGACGAGCGAGTGCACCAGGTGGGCGAACTCGTCGGCGCGGCCCATGCGCTTGGGGAAGACCACCGGCGCGACGAGCTTGGCCTTGAACGCGTCGGAGTCGGGGTTGAAGCCGTAGATCGGGGTGTCGATGATGCCGGGGCAGATCGTGTTCACCCGGACGCCGATCGCGGCCAGGTCGCGCGCGGCCGGCACGGTCATGCCCACGATGCCGCCCTTGGAGGCGGAGTAGGCGAGCTGCCCGGTCTGTCCTTCCAGCGCGGCCACGGAGGCGGTGTTGATCACCACGCCGCGCTGGCCGTCGGCGTCGGCCGGCTCGGTCCTGGCGATCGCGGCGGCCCCGATGCGCATGAGGTTGAACGTGCCGATCAGGTTGACCTCGATGACCTTGCGGTAGGAGGCCGGGTGGTGCGGGTTGCCTTCGCGGTTGACCGTGCGCTCGGCCCAGCCGATGCCCGCGCTGTTGACGATCACGCGCAGCGGCTTGCCGGTGGCCACGGCGGCGTCGACGGCCGCCTGCACCTGGTCGTCGTCCGACACGTCCGTCCTGGCGAACACGCCGCCCAGTTCGTCGGCGACGGCCTTGCCGCGCTCCTCGTTCAGGTCGGCGATGACCACCGTGGCGCCCGCCCTGGCGAGCTCGCGGGCCGTGGCCTCGCCGAGGCCGCTGGCACCGCCGGAGATGATTGCTGCAGATCCGTTGACGTCCATATCCCGGACCCTAACCCGCCAACCGAATGAAGTTCTACTCGGGGTGGGTTAAATCTCGCCCACGGCGCTGTCCACGTCGGAGTACACCTTGATGCGCCGGTCGAGCCCGGTCGTGCGGAGAATGCGCGCGACCGGCGCCTGGGGCGCGGCCAGTGACACCCCACCGCCCTCGCCCGTCGCCAGCCGCCAGGCCTCGATCAGCACCGACAGGCCGCTGGAATCCATGAACGACAGCTGCTGCAGATCGAGCACGAGCCTGGCGCCGTCCTGCTTGATGGCGTCGCGCACCTCATCTCGGAGGAACGGTGCGGTGAACAGGTCGAGCTCGCCCTCAACGGCCACCACCACGGCGTCACCCAGGGCGTGTCGCGCAAGCCGCAGCTTCATTTGGCCCCTCCTCGATGAGCCACTGTACTTCGACATCCCCGAAGTACGGGCATGCACAAACTACGATCAGGTGTATGCAGGAGGACGAGACGGGACTAGGCGTACGTCTGCCGTCCATCGCACTGGGCCCGTTGCGCGCGGTGCTCGTCCGGGTGGCCATCGCGCTGGCGATCGTGCTGGCGATGTTCGCGCTGGTCATGATGGATCTGGACGGCTACCGCGACGGCGCCGACGGCCAGGTCTCGGCGCTCGACGCGCTCTACTACGTCACCGTCTCCATCTCCACCACCGGTTACGGTGACATCACCCCGGTCTCACCCGAGGCCAGGATCGTGAACATCCTGGCGGTCACGCCCCTGCGCATCGCCTTCCTCGTCGTCCTCGTGGGCACCACGCTGGAAGTGCTCACCAGGCGGACGCACGACGCCATCAGGATCCGACGCTGGAGGGCCAGGTTGCGCGACCACACGGTGATCATCGGCTTCGGCACCAAGGGCCGGGCGGCCAGCAGGACGCTCCTGGAGAACGACCGCACCAAGGACTCGATCGTGGTGGTCGATCCCGACCACGGCATCATCCAGGAGGCGGCGGCCGACGGCTTCGTCGGCGTCCACGGCGACGCCACCCGCAGCGAGGTGCTCAACCGCGCGGGCGTCCCGGTCGCCAAGGAGATCATCATCGCCACGCAGCGGGACGACACCGCCGCCCTGGTGACGCTCACCGCCCGCCAGCTCAACTCCGCGGCCATGATCGTGGCCGCCGTCCGCGAGGCGGAGAACGACCCGCTGGTGCGCCAGAGCGGCGCGGACGTGGTCATCACCTCCTCCGACGCGGCCGGGCGCATGCTCGGCGTGGCCACCCAGAGCCCGGCCGTCAGCAGCCTGATCGAGGACTTCCTGGCCTACGGCAAGGGCCTGGACCTCTACGAGCGGCCGGTGACCTCACTGGAGGTGGGCAAGGCCCCCTCGGTCTCCGACGGGTTCGTGGTGGCCGTGGTACGCGACGGCCAGACCCTCACCTACGCCGATCCCCGGGCCTCGGCCCTGCTGGCCGGCGACCGGCTGGTGGTCATCCACGTTCCCCCTCTGCGCGACTGACGGCGGCGGCCGGCACCGCGAAGCCGTAGGGCAGCTCGAGGCGGTGCCTGGCCAGCAGCTCGGGGTCGCCGAGCAGGTCGCGGGTGGGCCCGTCGGCGGCGATCACGCCGTCGGAGAGTATGAGCGAGCGCTCGCACAGCTCCAGCGCGTACGGCAGGTCGTGCGTGACCATGAGGACGGTGACGTCCAGCGAGCGCAGGATCTCGGCCAGCTCCCTGCGCGCGGCCGGGTCGAGGTTGGACGACGGCTCGTCCAGCACCAGGATCTCCGGCCGCATGGCCAGCACGGTGGCCACCGCCACCCGGCGGCGCTGCCCGAACGACAGGTGGTGTGGCGGCCGGTCGGCGGCGGCCAGCATGCCGACCCGATCCAGCGCCTCGGTGACCACCCGGTCCAGCTCCGCGCCACGCAGGCCGGCGTTGGCCGGGCCGAAGGCGACGTCGTCGCGGACGGTGGGCATGAAGAGCTGGTCGTCCGGGTCCTGGAAGACCAGGCCGACGCGCTGCCTGATCTCCTTGAGCGTGTCCTTGCGCACCGGGGTGCCCGCCACGGTGACGGTGCCGTGCCCGGCGGTGAGAATGCCGTTGAGATGCATGACGAGCGTGGTCTTGCCGGCGCCGTTGGGTCCGAGCAGCGCGACCCGTTCGCCGCGCCCGATGGCCAGGTCCACGCCGTACAGGGCCTGGGTGCCGTCAGGGTAGGCGTAGGCCAGCCGGTCGACTTCGAGCGAGTTCACGGGGTTCACCAGGTCAGTCCCAACACAGCGAGTGCCAGCAGGGGCAGGGCGAGCGCCGTCCCCCATTCGCGGGCAGATGCCGAAATATCGTGGATGGTTGGCATCTGGCCGGTGTAGCCGCGGCTCAGCATGGCCAGATGCACCCTTTCTCCGCGCTCGTAGGAGCGGATGAACAAGGCCCCGGCCGAGCGGGCGATGACCGGGACGTGGCGGAAGTTCCTGGCCTCGAATCCGCGCGACTCCCTGGCCACGCGCATGCGGCGCATCTCGTCCACGATCACGTCCAGGTATCTGAGCATGAACATGGCGATCTGCACCAGCAGGCTCGGCAGCCGGAGCCGCTGCGCCCCGATGAGGATGACCCGCGGCTCGGTGGTGGCCGCGAGCAGGATGGAGGCGATCACCCCGAGCGTGGCCTTGGCCAGGATGTTCCAGGCCGCCCAGAGCCCGGCCACGCTCAGCGAGAGCCCGAGGACCGTGGTGCGCTCCCCCATGCCGATCACCGGGATGAGGAAGGCGAACAGCACGAAGGGCAGCTCGATGACCATCCGGCGCAGCACGTACGTCAGGGGCACCCGGGCCGTCAGCGCGACGGCCGCGAGCAGGATCGCGTACAGGGCGAAGGCCCAGAAGTGCTCGCGCGGCGTGGCCACCACGACGACGGCGAACGCGAAGACGGCCAGCAGCTTGCACTGCGGCGGCAGCCGGTGCACCGCCGAGTCGCCTGGCAGGTAGAGCTGGTGCCGGTGCCCCGCGCTCACTCGTCGATCACCGGCTCTCGCTCGCCGCCCTGCCGCGGCTCCTGACGGCGTAGGCCACGCCACCGGCGACGATCAGCATGATCACCACGCCGAGCACCCCGGCCGCGCCGACGGGGATGCCGCCGACATCACCGTAGTCGGCCAGGGCCGATGAGCCGAACAGGTGGTCGGTGGCCCGGTCGAGGAAGCCCTTGTCCTCGGCGACCCGCTCGAGACCGTCGGGGTCGCCCGAGGCGAAGAACGACACGATCCCGGCCAGCAGCAGCGTGAGCACCAGGCCGCTGACCGCGAACACCCAGCCGAGCGGGCGCGCGGCGGGCGCGGCCGGCGCCGCGGGCTCCGCCACGGTGGTCGTGCCCGCCGCGCCGCGCAGCACCAGCGGCCTGGCCAGGCCGCGCGCGCCGTACACCAGGTCGGGACGGACGGCCAGCACCGCGCCCACGGTCACCGCGGTGATCACGCCTTCGCCGATGCCGATGAGCAGGTGCACGCCGCCCATCGCGGCGGCCACCGCCGACACCTCGATCGGCGCGGTGCCGCCGAGCCAGAACAGCAGCGTGAACGTCAGCGCGGACACCGGCACGGAGATCAGCGAGGCGATGAAGGCCGCCGCCGTCACCCCGCCCTTGCCGCGGGCGACCCGCGTGACGAGCTGGAAGATCCACCAGCCGGCCAGCACGGTGACGATGCCCATGATCGTGATGTTGATCCCGAGCGCGGTCAGGCCGCCGTCGGCGAAGAAGACGCCCTGGACGAGCAGCACGACCGCCATACAGAGCACGCCTGTATAGGGTCCGACGAGTATCGCGGCCAGCGCGCCGCCGAGCAGGTGCCCGGACGTGCCCGCGGCGACGGGGAAGTTGAGCATCTGGACGGCGAAGATGAACGCGGCGACGAGTCCGGCCATGGGCGCGGTCCTGTCGTCCAGCTCGCGCTTGGCCCCGCGCAGGCAGACGGCGACACCGGCGGCGGCCACCACGCCCGCGGAGACGGAGACGGCCGCGTTGAAGAAGCCATCGGGTACGTGCACGACAAACCCTCCCAAAGAGGACGGACAAGCCTCCCTACTTTAGGACATCGTCTTGCACCTGCATATGGATGGCAATTAGCGCGTGATTCTTTTGAACGCCGATCGCGGCGTCAGCCTGCGCACGGCCGCGCTCAGCCGCCCCTTGCCCGAGGTCGCGTACGGCCGCACGCTGCGCAGCAAGGTCATCCCCCACCACCTGCGGGGCAGGGCCACGGTCCGGTTGTCGGCCTCGATCCTGAAGCGGGCGGGCGGGCCGCCGAGCTCGACCTCCAGGTAGGCGTCCCAGGTGCCCGGCCCGAACCTGCCCACCGCCGGTCTGGCCGTGAAACAGCCGCCGGGCAGCCCGGCGACCCGCTCGGCGCGTTCCAGCCCGGTGTCGCGCTCGCGCCAGACCAGCCGCCCGATCGCGGCCGGGGGCGGCGACTCGCCCGCGACCTCGACGCGGCCGTCCATGGCCAGCCGGCGGCCGAACGTCCAGCGGGTGGCGGTCAGTGTCGCGCCGCCGGGCACCGCCAGCACGTGGCCGCCGACGTCGACGCTGAGGTTGCCGTTGTCCCTGGTGAAGTAGGGCAGCGCGACGACCCGGTCGAACAGCTTGGCCGGCGGCCTGGTGACCTCGCTGTCGCGGTCGGCGCCCAGCCTGCCGAACCGCACCACGCCTTCGACCTCGACCGCCACCCGCAGGTCCCACACGCCCGAGTCGAGGGCGGAGACGTCGAGCCTGGCGGTGAACGCGGCGCCCTTGCGCTCGGCCGGCACGACCAGTTCCGAGCCCGGCACGTGCCTGGCCCGCAGCACGATCGAGATCCCGTCGTCGTTGCCGATCCCGTCGAGCACGGCGGTGCCGGTGATGACCAGGTGGTCGCCGTCCCAGCGCAGGCCCGTCAGTCTTCGCCGGACGGTGGCGTTCTCGATGCGGGCCAGGCGGACCAGGCGGTCGATGTCGCCCAGCGCGGCGAGCCGCTGGGTGTCGATGCTGTTCAGCCGCTCGACCACGCCGAGCGTCAGCCACTCGTCGCACAGCGCCGCCACCTCCTGGGCGATGTTCTTGCG
Source organism: Nonomuraea antri (assembly GCF_013283785.1). Classification (GTDB taxonomy): domain Bacteria; phylum Actinomycetota; class Actinomycetes; order Streptosporangiales; family Streptosporangiaceae; genus Nonomuraea; species Nonomuraea antri. Next base: position 20,513 of record NZ_JABCPZ010000005.1, on the reverse strand, counting down.
CTGGATGTCGTCGGACTCCAGGAACACCCCGCCGAGCTGGGCGAACGCGTCGAGCCTGAAATGCCGGCGCAGCAGGTGGTCGCGCAGCGGGCCGGGCTCGACATGCTCGGCCATGAGCCGCATCGGGCCGCGGATCATGGTGAGCCAGGCGATCGGGTCCTTGCGCACCGAGCGCCGCGCCCGGCCCGGCCTGGCGACCAGGTGGTAGCAGTCGTGGTCGGCGACCACCGAGATCGTCCTGGCGTGGCAGTAGGCGTGCACGGTGAAGTGCACGTCCTCGCCGAGCCCCAGGCCCTCGCCGAACCTGATGCGGTGGCGTTCGAGCATTTCTCTGCGGAACAGCTTGTAGCAGCTCAGGCTGTTGTAGACGGTGCTGTCGCCGAGGTCGACCCGGTCGGCGCCGCACTGGAACATCGACACCGGCGCCCGCCTGCCGTGTCCGACGATCTTGCCGAGCACGATGTCGGAGCGGTTCCTGTCGGCCACCGCGACCATGCGTTCCAGCGCCTCGGGGCCGAGGTAGTCGTCGGCGTCGCAGAAGAAGACGTATCTGCCGGTGGCGTGTTCCAGGCCGATGTTGCGCGGGCGTCCCGGGCCGCCGGCGCGGTGCTCGACGCGGACGACCTTGACGCTGGCGCGGTGGTAGGCGGCGTAGAGCCGGAGCAGGTCGGTGCTGCCGTCGGTGGAGCCGTCGTCCACGACGACTATCTCCTTCTTCACCCGCTGGACGAGCGCGGCGGTCAGGCACCTGTCGAGGTAGGGGCGGCAGTCGCGCGCCGGGATGACGACGCTGACGTCCGCCGCGTCGTCGCCGTTGCCTGCTTCTGACAATGCCACCACGGCGCCCACCCCAGAGTCACTCAGTGCTCCCGTCTGATTTCAGTATGTGACGGTGACCGCTCGTCGCGGGGGCGATCCGGCGGTCTTCATCCCCTGGTTTTGCCATCCCCGTAGATTCGCCGTATACCGCCGATAGCCCTATCTAGGCGCGTTTAGTAGCACATTTTGCCCCTGCCGAATGAGGTTCAGGGAGCCTCTTTTTCCACCGGGAAGTAGAAAGCTCTCCACCGGGAGAGATGCCTTACCACCCCAGAGGCCGAGTGATCCGCGGAAGGTTTGCGCGCGTCTACAGTTAGGCAACCTTGACCTGAGAGGTGGCGGGTATGGGATCGAATCTCCGCAGGCCTGCGGCGAACGGCTCGGCGGTGCACACGGCCGAGTTCATCGTCTCGTCGGCTCGGCTGGCCGAGCTGCACGAGTGCTCGGCCCTGTTGCGGCGGACGCGGATGCGGTCCGAAGAGATCGTCGACGAGGCCCGCACGCTGCTCCTGGCGGCCGAGGGGCGAGGCGACGCGGACCTGGTGCCGATCTTGCGCGACAGGTTCGAGGAGGCGCGCGCGTCCTACGACAAGGTGTTGATCGCCTATGTCGCGATCAGCCGGCGCATCAACGAGGAACGGTTGTCGATCGTGCAGGCGCAGATGGAGCGGGATCGCAAGTCAGGCTTGTCCGGTGTGGCCTGACGCTTTACCGGCAGGCCGGCGACAGGTCGCGCCCTCGCCAATCCGCTTGGGGGCGTTTTAGAACTCCGTAAACCTTTGTGACATATGGGGCGTCTTATCTACAGGGAGGCCCGATATGCACGTCTTGCTGGATGGGGCGCCCGAACTGACCGAGCTCCACTGGGAACTCGTGCTCATCGCGGCGCTGCACGAAGAGGCGGACCGGCTGGCCGCCGAATGACGGGCTCCAGCTCCCCGGCCGCACCCGGGGAGCTGGAGCAGGGGGATCGGGCCTCGTCCGTCGAATCCGAGCGCCGGGCTCACGGCTGGTCCGTCTTGCTCCTGGCCCGGAACGCGGCCGTCTTGACCCGGTTCTGGCAGGCGGTCCCGCAGAAGCGGCGGGTGCCGTTGCGTGAGACGTCCACGTAGACCCGGTCGCAGTGCGGCGCCGTGCAGACGCCCAGCCGGTCGTGGAACTCGCTGCCCAGCACGATCGCCAGCCCGGTGGCGCAGCTCGCCGCCCAGTCTCCGGCCATCGTCCCGCCCGGGCCGTGGAAGTGCAGGTGCCACGGCTCGCCGTCGTGCCGCTCCAGCATCGGCCGCGCGGCGGTCTGTTCCAGCAGCAGGTTGACCTGCTCGGCGGCCGCGTCGATGTCGCCGTCCGCGATGGCCGCGAACACCACCCGCAGCCGCGTGGCGACCTCGGCCAGCTCGGCGCCCTCCGACTCGACGACCGCGCGATGGGTCGGGTAGACCGCGCGCAGCCCGTTCGTCGCGGCGCCGCCCAGGTCCCCGGCCGGCGGCGTGTACGGCCGCCCGCGCCGCTCCCCCGGCGTCAGCGTGTTGACCAGCCCGACCGCGGCCCGGACGACTCCATCCGTGTGACTGTTGTAATCCACTTGACCAGTTACACCTTTCCGGTCTACGGTTGTGACTACCAAAAGCTTAGACGACGGTCACAAGGAGACGACGACGATGCTCACCCACGAAGCCGCACTCGAGTGGATCGTTCGCTGGGATCGGCAGCAGGAGGGCTACCTGCCCGACCGCGAGGCCCGCTTCACCGCGCTGATCGACGCCGCGGAAGCCGCCGGTCGCGCCGACCCGCTCGTTCTCGACCTGGGCTGCGGCCCCGGCTCGCTGTCCGCGCGGCTGCTCGACCGGCTGCCCAAGGCCAAGGTCATCTCGATCGACGCCGATCCGCTGCTGCTCGGGCTGGGCCGCGCCGCCTACCCGCAGCTCACGTTCGTCCAGACCGACCTGCGCGTACCCGGCTGGACGCGCGCGCTCGACCTGGACCGTCCGGTCGACCTGGCGGTCAGCACCACGGCGCTGCACTGGATCGGCGAGGAGGACCTGACCCGCGCCTACACCGAGCTGGCCGGCGTCATGCGGCCGGGCGGCCTGCTGCTCAACGGCGACCACCTCGACGCCGACCCCGCGCTCACGCCCGTGCTCGCCCGGCTGGAGCGGGCCGTGCACGACAAGGAGACCGAGCGGGTGTTCGCCGAGAACCCGCCGGAGGACTGGCGGTCGTGGTGGGACGCGATCAACGCCGACCCGGCCTTCGTCAACCTGTCGGCGGCCCGCGCCGCCGTGCGGACCGACCACACCGAGTCCCCGATGTTGTCGCAGCACGTCACGGCGCTGCGCGCGGCCGGGTTCAGCGAGGTCGGGCCGCTCTGGCAGCGCGGCAACAACCGCCTGCTCTGCGCGGTCCGCGGCTGATCGCGACCGCGCGGGGTCGTCAGGTGTCGAGCACGGTGAGGTCGAGCCGGCTCAGCCGATCGGGATCGGCGATCACGTCGATCTCGGCGATCCTGCCGTTCGTGACGATGAACCCCATGACGGACAGCGGCCGGCCCTTCGGCGCCACCAGCACCCCGGCCGCCCCGTTGACCAGCGCGGGACGCGCGAACGGCGACAACCGTCCCCACATGACCGCCTGACCGGCCACCTCCCGCGCGCCGCGCAGCACGACCGAACGCCCGGCCTGCACGACGCCGCCGTCGGCACGCAGCACCACGTCCGGATCGAGCACCGCGACCAGCGCGTCGAAGTCACCGTCGCGGGCGGCGGCGAGGAAGGCGTTCACCACGTCGCGCTGCCTGGCGAGGTCGGGATCGGGCGCCGGCGCCTGGCCGCGCACCCGGCGCCGGGCCCGGCTGGCCAGCTGCCTGGCCGCGGCCGGAGAACGCTCGATCATCGGCCCGATCTCGTCGAACGGCACGGCGAACATGTCGTGCAGCACGAAGGCCAGCCGCTCGGCCGGGGTCAGCGTGTCGAGCACCACCAGCAGGGCCAGCCCGACCGAGTCGGCGAGCAGCGCCTCGTGCTCGGGGTCGACGCCGTGCTCCGGGCTGACGATCGGGTCGGGGACGCGCACATCGTAGGGCTCCTCACGGCGGGAGGCCCGCGAGCGCAGCACGTTCAGGCAGACGCGGCCGACCACCGTGGTCAGCCAGGCGCCGAGGTTCTCCACGGCGGCCGCGTCGGTGCGGCTGAGCCGCAGCCAGGCTTCCTGCAGCGCGTCGTCGGCCTCGCTCATCGAGCCGAGCATCCGGTAGGCCACCGCCCGCAGCCTGGGCCGATGCCCCTCGAAGCGCTCGGCCAGCCACTCACGCTCGTCCACCGCGTCACCCCTTCTTCCGGCGAGTCGTCAAACGCTAGACCCGCCGGGACGCGCGAGTGTGACGCTACCCGGTCACCGGCTGGAGCAGGCCCCTGAGCACCACCACGCCCTCGCCGTACCTTCGGTTGGCCTCGCGCTGCCGCTCCGGCGTGGCCACCCAGAGCCCGATCTCGACCCGGCCTGCCCGTCCGTCCGTCACGACGTAGACGCGGTCCGTGATCTCCTTCTCCGCCCGCTTCGTGGCCTCGGCCAGCTCCGCGGCGCTGCGCTCGGCCCGGCCCAGGCACAGCGCGCCGCCCCAGAGCTCGCGGATCGCTGCCTCGTGCCTGGTGGGGTCGCCGGTGAAGAGCAGGTTCAGCACGAGACGTTTCGAGTCGTTGCCGTACCGCTCCACCGAATCGGGGTCGTCGAGGTCGAAGCCGTCGACGGTGTCCAGGTAGCTCTGGTCGAGCCAGGTGGCCGCGTGCCCGTCGAGCCGCTCGGCGCGCCGGATCGCGGCCCGCATGGCCTTCTCCGTGGCCTTCGCCGGGTCCACCGGCCGCCAGCCGCCGGGCGGCGCGGTACACGAGGAGCGCAGATCGGTCTCCTCGCCCCGCTCGGCGTCGGGGTCGACGGGGCCCGGGGGCTCGGTGAGCGTGAGCCGCGCCCCGTCCCAGGTGCCGACCACGTGGTATCGGCCCCAGCGCGTCCCGCGCTCCTCGGTGTGCTCGACCGCGCTCCAGTCCCACCCGACGATGTCCGGCCCGGCGCACTGCGGCGGCGCGGACGTCTGGACCTCCCAGCAGAGCTGCGGTCCGTGCCCGGCGTCCGAGAGCACGGTCAGGTCCGCCTGATAACGCACGCCGGACGCCGGGGACGCGGGGTTCGCCGGGACGCTGCCACAGGCGGCGAGCAGCACGAACCCGGCCAGGAACCCGATGGCTCTCATACCGTCTCAGACGGCAGCGGGCCCCGGCCGGTTTCACCGATCCCGGCGCGCTATGGCGCCCAGACCGTGGACAGCAGGGTCGGGACGACGCCCTTCTTCGCCTCCACGATCGCCAGCGCGGGCGCGTGCGTCGGCGCGGGCAGCGTGAGCTCGGTGATGTCCCCGCTGGTCGACTGCGTGGGCGGCTCGTGGTCGCCGTCCTTGACGCTCAGCAGCTTCCTGACGGTCACCGCCGCGGACGTCCCGCCGCCGCCGAACCACGGCCGCCGCCCCCGGCCCCGGCCCGCGCTGGAACCCGTCCTGCAGCCGAGCCTGAGCGTCAGGACGCCGCCCGAGCCGAACATCCCCGGCGGCACCGGGTTGACCACGAGCATGCGCGAGCGCAGCGGACGCGGCCCCTGCCGGTCGAGCCCGGCCAGCCCGCCGGAGCTGACCAGCGAGGACGCCTCGCACCGCGAGCCGTCGAGCGTCCGGTCGAGCGGATCGAGCGGGTCGAGCGCCGCGGCCCGCTCGCCTTCGCACTCGGCGAACTCGACGCTGTCGATGCGCAGCCCGGCCACGCCGTCGTCGCCGACCGCGCCGGCCACGGCGGTCCTGAACGCCCCGGAGACGTCGCGGCCCTCGGTGACGTCCAGCGCCTCGACGCAGATCAGGCCGTCGTCCGGGGTCTCGTCCGGCAGCAGGTCGAAGACCGCCACGCCCCTGCGCACCTCGCCGCCGCCGGCCAGCATGAGGCACTGGCGCAGCCGTCCCTGGGAGCGGACCTGGACGAGCCGCGGCAGGCACTTGCCCGGCCGCGCCGCCGCGTCGAGTTCCTCGCCGTGTTGCCAGCCGCGGACGGAGGCCGCGTCCACCGTCATCACGACCTTGACCCGCAGCCGGCGGCCACGCGCGGCCACCTTGAAGCCGGCCAGGCCCGAGTTCGCGAACCGGCCCACGATGTGCACCCCGCGATGCAACTGGTCGACGGCCTTCAGCGCGGGCTCCTGGCCGCCGGTGAACGTGACGGGCGGCTCGGCCGGGGCGACGAGCCGGTCGAAGCCGGTGGCGGTGCCGGGGATCAGCGTGTTGCTCATGCCGCACTCCTCGACCCCGTCAGCGCGCTCGACAGCGCTCCTGGGTCCCGCAGGTCGAACCGGCACAACAACGGGTCGCGCCGCTCCCACATCCGGCGCACCGCGCACACGAACGGGTCGCCGTCGCGCTCCACGTGCCGCATGCCGACCGCGAGCGTCTGCAGGTACTCGTCGCCCTGCCCGATCTCCCAGTGCGGCGTCAGCGGGCCCGGCACGTCGGCGCCGCCGCGGTAGAGCCAGAGCCACAGCCTGGCCCGTTCCCGCTGCTCGGCGCCGAGCACGCTCTCGCCCTTGGCGTGCGCGGCCATGGCCTCGCCGAGCAGTCGCCAGTAGTCGTCCCGCGTTCTGGCGACGTGCGACAGGCCGCAGCCGCTCCACTCCGACCAGCCGGCCTGGACGACGGGGATGCCGAACGCGGGCAGCTCGTTCGAGACGCTGCCGCGCACGGTCACGCCCACGTCGGTCATGCTCCACAGCAGGTTCTTCGACAACACCAGGCTGGGCGCGAAGACCAGGTGGCCACGGCCGGCGTGCCCGGCGGCGACCGACGCGAAGTGCTCGGTGGTGTCGTAGCGGACCTGGCTGGGATGGTCGAGGAAGAGCCAGTTCACCGAATCGTGCGCAGCGGCGAAGTCCGCGGTCTCCTCGAACCATTGAGCGAGATCGTGGAAGATCTCCCGGTTCGTGCCGAGAGCGTCGGAGACGGCGTGGTTGAAGACGGTGAGCACCGGGCGGTCGGGGTCCAGGCCGAGCCTGTCGCAGGCGTGCCGGCGCAGCTGGCGGCGTTCCGTCTCGGTGTGCAGCTCGAAGTTGCTCACGTGACCGGCCCGCCACCAGCTCGGGCGGCCCAGGTTGACCTTGGCCCGCCAGGCCACCAGTTCGGCGTTCGGCCTGATGAGGTCCCGGTGCGGCCAGACGTGCTCGTCGAAGAACTCGCCGATCAGGCAGGTCAGCTCGGCCCTGAACGTGCCCAGCCCCCTGCGTCGCTCGGGGAAGAGCGCGTACGCCTTCATCGACCCGGTGCTCTGCACGTGCACGACGGGGATGTTCCCGCGCATGGCCGCGTCGACCGCCAGTCCCCACTGGTCGTAGTCCACGTGGCTGGTGACCAGCGCCTCCACGTCCCGTTCGGCGAACAGGCGCTCGTACACGGCCGCGAACGCCCTGGTGCGGCGGCGGCGGGCGAGCTGCCGCTCGTCCTGCGGCCCCTCCGGGATTCGGGGCACCCTGGCCAGTCTGACCAGGGTGGCGTTCTCCATCGCGGTCATCGCCTCCGGGTCGATCCCCGGCGCCGGACCGTCGCCGCCGTCGGCCAGGTGGCGGTCCACGAGGTCGTGGGCGTCGATGACCTCGGCCGCGCCGAACGCCTCGGCCAGCCGCCTGACCCGTTCGACGTCGAACTCCTCCCACAGCGCCTCGGTCCACTCGGCGTCCGTGCCGGTGAGCACGATCAGCCTGGACGACGTCAGCTCGCAGATCACGTTGGCCATCAGGAGGTTGCGTACGATGACCCGGACGTCCTCGTGCATGGCCTCGGCCACGACGTATCTGCTGGTTGCGGCGCTAGCCGGGCGGTGCGCCCAGTACGCCTCGGCGGCGATGATCAGGCGATCGAACTGTTCGTCATCTCCGACTAGATGCATGCGCTCTCTCTCCGCGGTATTTGTCGCCTGGCCAGCACGACAGTGTCAGGCGGGATCGCGGGCCCGGACGTTCTTTGCCGCGGCTTCGACGTGTTCTTGCCGCCGGAAGGGCCGGGAGAGCGGTGCCCGATCGGGCAGCATGAGCCGGAGCGCGGGCGGGCGCGGAGAGGTTCGGCACCCGGGAGCGAAGAGGTTTGGCGCCCCAGCCACTCCCCGGCTGGGGCATGACCGAGATTATGACGCTTTGTCTGTTTTGTACAGGTTTTATGGCGGGCGAATTCGCCGTGCCGGGGATAAGCCGTGCCGGGGATAAGCTGAAAGTGGCGCGTTCGGGGCGCCCCCGGTCCGCGGGAAGGGCCAAGCCCACCCGACCTCATCGAACCACCGGCCGACCTCTTTTCCGGTCTGATCAAGCGGACGCCAGGCCAGATGGAAAGGAGGCCGCGATGGCCGTCCGTCGCCTGCCCGACAACCCCAGCCTCGAACGACTCCGCAAGCAGGCCAAGACGCTGCTCCGCCAGGCGCTGGCGGGAGATCCCGAGGCGCTCGGCCTCCTCGCCGAGTTCCACCCCCGGCCGCCGCGGACGCCCAGGCTGTCCGACGCGCAGCTCGTCACCGCCCGCGAATACGGCTTCACCGGCTGGCCCCGGCTGAAAGCGCACCTCGACACCGTCGAGCGTTACTCCCGCGCGCCGCACCGGGTCGCGTCCAGCCCGGACCTGCCGACGGAGTTCCTGCGCCTGGCCTGCCTCACCTACGGCGCCGAACACCCGGGCCGCACCCGCGAAGCCGACCTGCTGCTGTCCAGGCATCCGGCGCTGGCCACCGCGAACGTCTTCACCATGGCCGCGACCGGCTCGGCCGACGCCCTGGCCGAGACCTTGGCCGGGGATCCCGCGCTCGCCCGCGCCCAGGGCGGCCCGTTCGGCTGGGAGCCACTGCTGTACCTGGCCTACGCCCGGCTCCGGCCCCCGGCCGACGCACGGCCGGGGACGTCGGACCGGCACCCGGCCGAGGCGCGGACGCCGGGCCGGTACCTGGCGGCGGCCGGGCTCCTGCTCAACCACGGCGCCGACCCCGATGCCGGCTTCCTCTGGGACGGGCTGACCTCGCCGTTCACCGCGCTCACCGGGGCGTTCGGCGGCGGGGAAGGCGACCAGCCACCGCATCCCGAATCTCTGGCGCTGGCCAGGCTGCTCCTGACCGCCGGGGCCGACCCCAACGACAGCCAGACCCTGTACAACCGGGGCCTCGGCGGCGTCTTCACCGACGACACCGCTCACCTGCAGCTGCTGCTGGAGTTCGGGCTCGGCCGGGGTTCCGGCGGGGCGTGGCACGTCCGGCTGGGACCGACGCTGCCGTCACCGCGGCAACTGCTGCGCGAGGAACTGTCCACCGCCGCGCTGCGCGGCGGCCCACGGCGGACCAGGCTGCTCCTCGCCCACGGCGCCGAGGTGGACGGACGCGGCGGCCATCCCGCTTTCGGCGGCCACACCCCCTACGAGCTCGCCCTCATGAACGGCCACACCGAGGTCGCCGAACTCCTCGCCGCAGCTGGGGCCTCGGCCGATCTGACGGAGCTGGAGACGTTCGCCGCGGCCTGCATGCGCGCCGACGCGGCGGCGGTGGCCGCGCTGGGCCCGGACCTGCCGGCACTGGCGCTCGCCCAGCACCCCGAACTGATCAACCACGCGGCCGAGCAACGCAAGCCAGGCGCCGTACGGCTGCTCGCCGGTCTCGGCTTCGACGTCAACCACCTCAGCCGCGCCACCCCACTGCACGCGGCGGCCTGGAACGACGACGTGGAGACGGCCAGGACGTTGATCGAGCTGGGCGCGGATCCAACGATCAAGGATGCCGAACACGGGGCGACCCCGCTCGGCTGGGCCGAGTACGGCGGCAACCCCGAGGTCGCCGCCTACCTCCGCCAAGCCCGGTAATCTGCCCCGCTGCCTGTCCGGCCCCGCCCACGCTCGCGCCCGCACTCGTGCTCAGCCGAAGTGTCCCTTGGCCGGCTCGTCGAGCTCGCCGGTGTTGTTCGCGCGGGCCGGGAGCAGCACCGCGGTGATGATCACGACCACGGACAACGCCGCGCCGATGATGAAGGCCAGCCGCATGCCGTCGAGGGTGGCGACCGCAGTCTCGACGCCCTCGGACTTCAGCACCTCGGCCCGCGCGCTCATCACGGTGATCACCAGCGCGGTGCCGATGGCCGCGGCGACCTGCTGCAGCGTGCTCAGGATCGAACTGCCGTGGGAGTAGAGGTGCGGCGGCACCGCGCCGAGCCCGAGGGTGAAGACCGGCGTGAACGTCGCGGCCAGGCTCACCATCAGCAGCGCGTGCAGGCCGAGCAGCTGCCAGAACGGCATGGTCATCGTGACCTGCGTGAAGCCGGCGAGCGCGAGCGTGATCCCGATCGCGCCCGGGATGACCAGCACCCGGCCGCCGAACTTGTCGAACAGGCGGCCGACCGTCGGACCGAGCAGACCCATCGCCAGACCGCCCGGCATCACCAGGAGCCCGGTCTCCAGCGGGGTGAGCCCGCGGATGTTCTGCAGGTACAGCGGCAGCAGGATCATCGAGCCGAGCATCGCCATGAACGCCATCGACATCATGATCAGCGCGATCAGATAGGTACGGTTGCGCAGCGTGCGCAGGTCCATCAGCGGCGTGCCGCGCTTCTGCAGCCGCAGCTGCCTGACGACGAAGACGGTGATGGCGACCAGACCGCCCCCCACGATCGCGAACGCGGTGCCGGTCTCGCCGCCCTCGAACCTGCTGAGCCCGTAGACCAGGCCACCGAAACCGGCGGCGGCGGTCACCACGCTCAGCCAGTCGATGGTGCTGACCTTCGGCTCGCCGATGTTCTTGAGCTGCTTCAGCCCGCCCCAGGTGATCAGCGCGGCGATGGGCAGCACCACCGCGAAGAGCATCCGCCAGGTGCCGACCTGCAGGATCGCGCCGGAGACCGTCGGCCCCATGGCGGGCGCGACCGAGATCGCCAGCGTGACGTTGCCCATCACGCGGCCCCGGTCGGACTCGGGGACGACCCGCATCAAGGTGGTCATCAGCAGCGGCATCATCACGGCCGTACCGGACGCCTGGATGATGCGGGCGCCGAGCAACACCTCGAACGTCGGCGCGAGACCGCCCAACGCCGTGCCGAGCAGGAACAAGCCCATCGCGGTGGCGTACGCCTGCCTCGTGGTCACCCGCTGCAGGAACCAACCGGTGATCGGGATGACCGCGGCCATGGTCAGCATGAAAGCGGTCGACAACCACTGGGCGGTGGCCTCGGTGATCTGCAAGGCGCTCATCAGCTCAGGGATCGCGATGAGCATGATCGTCTCATTGAGGATGACCACGAACGTGGCCAGCACCAGCAGCCGGATCACGGCCGGGGTGCGACCCGGGACGGCGGTCGCGGGCGTGGCAGGTGAATCGAGCTGAAGGCTGGACACGGTACCTCGATCGGGGTTGTCATCGGTTATGGCGTGGGCATGGCTGGAGTCCCAGCTGCGGGCCTTAGCGGACGTTGCGGTCATACACAGACTGACCGGTGCCACCGACAAAACTCATCGCCAGTCTTCAGGATTCCGCGAAGTGACACGAAATGTCACCCGGTTTTTCCCGCGGCGTAAGGTGATCAGCGGCCCCGCATCCCCGCACTGGACGGCAAGCCGGAAACCCGCGCCCGACCTGGGCCGCCACGGGAACCGGCGATGCGCGCGACCCGCCACGCAGGCCCACGCTCGCCCCGCCCACGATCCACCCGCGAGAGCCGTGACCCTGCTCACACTGGGGCTCGTGCTCTGCACCGCGCTGTCCGGCTGCGGGTCGGACCCGGTCGACCTCACCCCCTTACCCGCCGACCCTCCGGCCCCGTCCCCCGGCGCGTACATCTGCGACAGGGAGGACGGGGGCGTCCCTGCTCGGGCCGTCGAGCTGATGACCGGCCTGTCCACCTATGAGATGGACGTGCACGGCTATTTCGATCTCGGGCCCACTCCCGCCTTCCTCGCGAACCTGTGCAAGGTGCGCGACGGCCGGAATCCCGCTCAAGAGGACGTGCTGGAGATCTACGTCGCCGAGGTCGGCGAGGGATGGAAGGACGCCGTGATGGATCGGCGGCTGCGCACCGGCGGCACGCCGATGCCGGAGCTGCTTCCCGGCGCGATCGGCGTCTACTGGACCGGCCCGTCCCCGGAAGCCGGCGAGGAGAACCCGTCCGGCGAAGCCCGGGCCTATCTCTTCAAGGACCGATTCGAGGTCGCCGTCCGGCTCAAGCGCGGGGTGCCCGGTCGCGACAGCGCCGCGGACGTCCTGGCCCTCATGAAACTGATCGCGCCGACGCTGATGCCGCGCCGATGACGCTCGCGATCTCGACGCCGTCCCGCACGACGGGCATCATCGGCACGTGACCATCAAACGCGCACGGTTCGTCCTGCTGTGGATCGGCTGCGCGGTTCTCGTCCCCGGCATCCTCCTGGAACGCCACGCGATGGACGCCAGGGAAACAGCCCGGTCCAGCGAACACTGGGCCCTGATGCGGGACAACCAGTACTTCGGCGCCACGCCGCACGCCGACGCGTCCTACGAGGCGCTGATCATCGGTGGCTGGCTTGGCATCGGGGTCGGCGCCGTCTGGATCCTGGCCGCCATCACCTGCCATTTCCTGTCCCGTCCGGCGATGGACTTCACGCCGTCCAGGAGAAAGACCGGCGAATCCGGTACGGGGACCTCCATCGTCCACCCGTTCCCGTAATCGCCCGGGCCCAGCACCGGGGCGTCCGTCGTATGGTGAAGCTCGCACGCGATGGACGGAGGCCGAGGTGCCCGAGACGACGACACCCACCGAGACGCTGCTCGCCGAGGTGCTGGCCGAACTGGCCGAGCTCGAAGACCCCAGGATGCGCGAGGTGAACGAGCGCCACGGCGACGATCACGGGGTGAACCTCGGCAAACTGCGCGCGGTCGCGAAGCGGCTGAAGACGCAGCAGGAGCTGGCGTACCGGCTGTGGGCGACGGACGACACGGCGGCGCGGCTGCTGGCGCTCCTGATCGCCCGTCCCAAGGCGTTCTCGCGGGACGAACTCGACACCATGGTGCGCGAGGCCCGCGCGCCCAAGGTGCACGACTGGCTCGTGAACTACGTGGTGAAGAAGAGCCCGCACGCCGAGGAGCTGCGTCTGGCCTGGTTCGCCGACCCCGACCCGGCGGTCGCGAGCGCCGGCTGGGCGCTGACCACCGAGCGCGTGACCAAGAAGCCCGACGTCCTCGACCTCACCGGGCTGCTCGACGTCATCGAGGCGGAGATGAAGGACGCCCCAGATCGTCTGCAATGGGCGATGAACAACTGCCTGGCGCAGATCGGCATCGACCACGCCGAGCACCGCGCCCGCGCGATCGGCATCGGCGAGCGCCTCGAGGTGCTCAAGGACTACCCGACCTCCCCCGGCTGCACGTCACCGTACGCCCCCACCTGGATCGCCGAAATCGTCCGCCGCCGCCACGGCCAGTAGAGCCGGCCTCCTGCTCATCCAGCACTTGCGGATACGCCTTCTCGAGTCACAAGCGAAGTATGGCGGGCCAGTTCACCGAACGCTTCGTACCGGAGTTCACGATGGTCTCCCTGGACGGGCGAATGATGGTGAACACCACCGAAAGTCATCGCCGCCATTAGGCGATTCTCTGCCCGCGCGAGATTGTTACCGGAAAACCCTCATCCCACCAGCATCACGCCCTTACTCTCTTCCCTGCCATATCCCCCCGAGTAAGGACGCTGATGAAGCTCTTCTTAGCAGGCCTCGTCGCGGCGGCCGCGGCCATGTCCACGGTGGCCGTACCCGCTCAGTCGGCACCCGTCGCCTCCGCACAGGCCGCCGCTTCGGCAGATCCGGTGAAGGCCCTGAAGGCCCAACTGGTCGCGGGTAAAGGCGTGAAAATCACCGAGACGAGCAGCATCACCGTCGACGCCACCATCGACGGCCAGTCCATGCAGGTGAAGGTGAGCACCCGCACGGCCGGCGCCCTGGCCTTCGGCAAGGGCAAGGTGGCTGCGGCCGACCTCCGGGTCCGGATGTCGTCACGCGTGAACGGGTCGAGGCCTTCTTACCGCGTCGTCGCCGAAGGCAGAAACGCCTACGTGACCAATCCCGGCATCGCCAAGGCACTGCCTTCCGGCCGTTCCTGGGTCCACGAGAAGACCAGCGAGCGCGAAAACTCCATACTCACCAATGGCATCACTCCAGCGGATCTTCAGTTCATGCTGAAGAACTCCACGATGGTGACGACCGGTGAATACGAGGGAACCGCGTCGCTCGTCGACTTCCAGCAGGACAAGAACGCAGGAGAAGGCACCGTCGAGTTCCGCCTGTACTTCGACAAGAACAACCTGCTCACCCGCACGGTCGTCAACAGCACGACGTACCCGGACGAGGGCAGCTCTGCCTACGACCAGATGATCTTCCGCACCGACACCAGATATTCGGGCTGGGGCGCCAAGGTGAAGATCACCGCACCGGCCGCCGCCAAGGTCATCAGCGAGAAGAAACTCAATGCGAAGACCCGCAAGGCAGTCGTCAAGGCCGGCTACCCGGACGGCGGCCCCTTCTAAACCCCGCACCACTACGACTCGCATACGCGCCGGCACGACACGGGGGCTCCCCGTTCGTGCCGCGCGTGTCCGGGCAGAGAGCGGTGTCATGGAAGAACAGGACGAGCAACGCCGCCCCGAGGAAATGCCGCCCGCCGTCGGGCAGGTGAGCGGAGAATCCGACACCCGAGCCGCCCGAGCAGGCGTCGAAGTACGAGAGACCCGCCGCCCCATCCCTGCGGAACCGATCGACCCACCCCTCGACCCCGAACAGCGAGCCGAGGAGGAACGGCGCGAGGTAGCCGCTGACGCCGCGGAGGAGACGAGCCCGGAGAACGGCCGACCAGGCACGGAACCCACGGACTGACACCAAGACCCGGGCGGGAGCACACCGACCACCACGACCGACTCGCCATGCCACTCCGACCACACCGACGGCGAACCTCGCAGATTCAGGCGCAGAAACCAACGACAGTGGCCGTCGAGAATTCAGACGCACAAGCCCACAACAGCCACCGTCGAGGACTCAGGCGCAGAAGTCCGCGACGGTGTCGGCGAGGATGCCGGTGAGGCGGTGCAGCGAGGCGAGGTCGACGTACTCGGTGGCCGCGTGGGCGCCCGCGCCGTCGACGCCGATGAGCAGGCAGGGGATGCCGGCGCGGTCCAGCAGGGCGCAGTCGGTCCAGAACGCCTCGCCGCGTATCACGGGCGGGCGCCCCAGCGCCTTCTCGGCATGGCGACTCAGAGTCCGGACGATCAGGGACTGCGGATCGGCTTCGAAGGGCTCTCGATACAGCCCGCGGATCAGCCGGTACCGGAAGTCCGCGACGGTGTCGGTGAGGCGATCGAGTACGCCGATCAGCTCCCGTTCGACGCTGTCGGCACTCTCACCCGGGACGGTGCGCCGTTCAAGGGTCACGCGACAGTACGCCGGATAGGTGGAAGCCTCCTCGCCGCCCCGAATGACCGACGCATGCACAGTGCCGTTGCCCAGAAGCGGGTGACCGGGCCCCTGGGCGAGGCGACGACCCAAGTCCTCCAACGCCACCAGGAAGTGACCGGCCTTGACGATCGCGTCGATACCGAGCTCAGGACGTGAGCCGTGGGCGGCCCGCCCCTCGATCTCCACGTCGAACCAGGCGAAACCCTTGTGAGCGAGGGTGAGTTCGAGATGGCTCGGCTCGGTGACGATCGCCGCGTCGGCGGTGAAGGACTTCAGCACCTCCTCGGTACCGAAGCTGGCGTGCTCCTCGTCGGCGACGCAGGCGACGATCACGTCCCCGCGCAGGGAACCGCTGGCCGTGGCGCGAGCGGCGGCGACCATCATGGCGGCGACGCCGCCCTTCATGTCGAACGTCCCGCGCCCGAACATCCTGCCGTCGTGGACGCGAGGGTCGAGGGGGTCACCGTCGTAACCAGCGAGACCGACCGTGTCGAGATGGCCGTTGAGCATGAGCGACCGTCCACCACCGGTGCCACGCGCGACCCCGACCACCGAAGGACGCCCCGGCCGCTCCTCCACCCGATGCACCTCGAACCCCCGACCGGCCAGCCACTCACCACAGAAGTCCGCGATGGCACTCTCACCCGCCCCGCCGGGCACCAGGTCGGGATTGACGGAGTCGAGGGCAACCAACCGCGCCAAAAGAGCAACCGGGTCGGAAGCCGCTGGGGTCACAGGGGGTTCAGGCAGCATGAAGGCCTTCCGCAACATGGCCATGCCCTCGCAGGCACGACGAGGACCGGGGATCGTCGACGACGGGTTCGTCAGGCGACCATCGTGCCCAGGAACAGCCGCACCGGTCCAGCAAAGGTTCCACGCCTGAACGCCCCGAGCCTCTAGAAAGAAGGACCTATGAGGGGCACGCACCTTGGCAGCATTATCGGGAGCTCTCGCGGGAACGATCAGCGCGGCCGCACGCCATTACGCGAGGGCAATGCGATGACCAGAACCCGCATGCATTTTTGCGCTGGAATCTGCCCCGCTACGTCAACGACGTCAGAAGCACACACACGCACCTACTCATCCTCCGCCGCGCTCGGCAAACCCACCAACGCCCCCACGCACGCGAGGCCGTCGCAGATCACAAGCCCCATGCTGAGATGACGGAATGAACGAAAACGATCGCGCCAAAGTGCGCACCTTGCAGAACCTCTTCGCGGCGCTGGGCGCCGACGATCCTCAGGGATGGGCTGCGTCAGAAATCTCGGAGGACATACCCCAGTTGGCTCGCTTCCTGGCGCTGCGACGCATATGGCCAGACTTGATCAATGCCTGGGCTGCACCAGGCGCACTGGAGAACATCCCCGCGGCCGCTCGACTACTCGCCGCCGGCGCGAACCCTGCCGACCTCGCGAGGGTCGCCCAGGTGGCAGCCTACGAAACAGCGTTCGGCCTCCTTCACACCCTCACCGCCTCCGGCCGCGACGACGACGCACCCGCGGACGCCCCTGGCTGGAGCCTCATGGAAACCACGCCGTCAGGCGAGCTCACTGGCAGGGCTGTACGAAGTCTTCACGAGGACCTGCTCACCATGGACCCATCAGGCCGCGAGGGGCAGGACATCTTCGATTAGCTCGGCCCACTCACGAGCGTCCACGCTTGCCCACTCAGTTGCCACCAGGATCACGCCGCCTGGCCCAGCCATGCGCCCCTGCGTAATCCAAGGAGTGTCACAGCTCGCGACAGGGCGGTGATCGCCGATCCGGCGATCACCCTCGTTCCACCTGCACGTATCTACTCCGAACATGGGCCATCCGCGCAAACACTTCCGTTCGCTGTCATCGTTCGCCAGCACTTCGCGGATCCATGCACCCAAAGGGTCCCGACCCGCTGGGCACGGGTTTCGTAGCGTGCGCTTTCGTGGAATACGCACCGACCTGCAGGCCGTCGACCGATAGCGTTATGTAACGATCAATATGCGTATCGCGAAATCATGTATGAAGCGAAGACCGTAGGCCGTAAATCGTTGAATGGGCCCAGCGATGCTCGAAGAAACTACGCTACATGCCGATCTTGGGCGGTTCTGGGGTCGCGCCGTTACCCTTGTTACTACTGCAACTTCCGCTGATTGTCGACGTTTCACAGGGCTTTCATAAGTCGCGCGCCCTGGCCGAGCCCCAACTTCCTCCTAATGAAGGACCCGGAGGTGATCGTCATTTGATGCAGGTATTGCCGGCTGTTGTCGGCCTTGTCGGCGTTGTGGTCGGGGTGCTTGTCGGCGCCTGGCGGCAATCATTGCTCCAGCAGGGCAACTGGCTGCGCGACGATCTGAGGCGCTGGCAGCAGGATCGAAGAAGGTCATACCTCAAGCTCGTCCAGGCCGACGATGAACTGTACCGTTGTGTGATCCGCGACTTGCGTGACCCGCCACCTGGGCAGACAGTAACCAACAGCGGAATGATGGATCTCAATGAAGCAATTCCGCCACTCACCAAACACGAACGCATCGAACTTCTCCGGACATTTGACCGCCTCTGGCGCGCAAAGCGCGAAATCGAGCTGCTCCACTTGACAGACGACGCACTCTTGGTGGCGACCAACAAGCTCACACTGAAGGACGCCGAACTGGTAAGCCTCATGCTATTCGACTTGACCAACCACCCTGAAAACGCACAAAAAACAACCATACAAATCCGAGGCGCACTGAAGGTCCGACGCGACTTGATCGACCAATTCATGCAGGAAGCACGGACGGCGCTGAACGTTCCACGTAACCGGAGCACCTGAGTCGATCGCGCAGGCGTCTCCGCACGCGATCCATCGCCGTGGTCTTCCCGTACGCTCGACCAGTCAAAGCGACCCAGTCGTGCTCCTGATCGCGGGAGCCCGCAACCAGGACGACCGCACCACCAACACGGCCCGAAGCACCCAACCAGGCAACCGCCCTCGCCTCATCCGGACGGGGCCGGCCACCCATCGATGAAGGGGTGCCCACATCGCCAAGACCGTCCGCAACGGAGCAATGACCTGAGAAGCCGTATGGAAGCTACTCGATGACCCCGGCGAGAAAGCTCTCATACCCTCAGCCATGGGCACCCGCTACCTACCGTGCCACCTCGTTCGAGGCCATCTTCTCGGCGGACAGAGCGAGAAGAGGAAAGAGGCGATCATCGTAGGCCTTGAGGCCGACGACCGTTTCGTGCCCACACAGAGCCACTCGACCCTGTCCAGGCCTCCGCACCACTGAAACCGCGGCCGCATACCTCTTCGAATATCCAATTGCAGTCCGTATGATCGCCCAATGTCTGATGAAAAGTGCACCCATTGCGGCCATCAGGGCCTGGAGCCAGGCTTCCTGAGCGACCGTCAACAGCCCACCTTCGACGTCTGGGTGGAAGGCGAGTTGGAACGGGGACTGTTGGGCGGCCCCAAGCTGATGGGCCGCCCCAAATGGATAGTGGACGCTCATCGCTGCCCCCAATGCCATCACCTGGAGCTCTTCGCCCGCCACCAACTGTAATTCCATGGCCACACCGAGACCGCCCGCCTAGAGGCCGCGAAATCAACCCAAGCCGGGAAAACGCACCCGGCTTGGTTTCGTCGATGGAGCAGACGCCAGCAACGTCCGGCCCTGCCACTCCCAGCGCAACGCCGATTCCCGCCCTCGCACCGACGCGCCGTGTCCCGCACAGTCCGCCACCACCGCAGCCCAGCGCGAACATGTCCAGTCGTACCACTTGCCGCGGCTGCCATCGGCCCTGCACGTCCTCCCGATCCGCCATCCGATCCTGAGCCGAACCACAGCCTGAGCCAATGCTGATGCCGCCAATCAGGCCGACAGCTGCTGGTGATGACGACTGACGGAACCGACGTGGTTGATCTGACCGTCGAGTTCATCCGGTTCAGGCAACCTGGCCATCTGCTCCCTGCCGACCCCGAGCCTCGACCAGCCGCCGCCAGCTCTCATCACCGACCACATCCGTGTCGGTATCGAGCCACGCTGGAACGACCGTGACCGTCGAGGATGTCGGCGATACCTTGCGCATCACCCACGCCGGCCAGATCCTCGCCGAGACCGCCCGCACCACCATGCAGCCGATCGCCCCGGTTAACGTTCGAAAGCCACAGCCTCCGCTGCTCGACATCCGCAGAACGTCTTCTACTGAAGATCGCTTGGGCACCAATGTCAGAGCGCAGGCGTACCTTCCACACCGTGATCTCTTATGTGACCGGCGACGCCACCCATCCCCACGGCCAGGGACCAAAGGTCATCAGCCACGTGTGCAACGACGTCGGCGGCTGGGGCAAGGGCTTCGTCCTTGCCCTCTCCCGGCGCTGGCCACAGCCGGAAGCAAGCTACCGGGCCTGGCACCGCTCTGGTCACGACTTCCAGCTCGGTGCAATCCAGCTGGTACAGGTCGAGCCCGAGCTATGGGTTGCCAACCTGATCGGCCAGCACGGCATCCGGCCCACCAAAGACGGCCCGCCCATCCGCTACGACTCCCTGGAGCGTTGCCTGTCCACTTTGGGCGACGAATCGCTGAGCCTGCAAGCTAGTGTCCACATGCCTCGGATCGGCGCGGGTCTCGCAGGGGGCTCCTGGGAGCAGATCGAACCGCTCATCCTCAAGCAGCTGACCGAGCGCGGCGTCGCAGTCACGGTCTACGACCTGCCCTAGCCGTTTGGCTGTGACCGAGACCCAGACCCTTGGCATCTCTTGTCGCGCCAACCCGCGGTACTGTCATGCCCCAGAACTTACCGAAGATCATCTAGCTGGGAGTCTAGCTCGCCTCCCAAACAGGACCAGCCCCTGAAAATGGTCTTGTGTTGCACAATCGGTCGCCGTTTCCTCGCGACCACACCGCTCCTGGCCGACGTCTCAGTTCACGACGTCTCTGACGCCGCCGCACGCGAAGACCTGGTCACAGCGCGGCCGGACCTCGATGGTGCGGGTCCGCGGCCGCTCCCGCAGATGGATCTCCATCGCCGCGCTGACCTGCGACAAACCCGGTCACCGCTCCAGGCTCATCTACCGGCCCCGCCATGACGACGGCCGTCGCGATGGGTGCAAGAGCTTCTCCTGGCGCGACTACCGGGACCTGTTGATCGCAGCACACCAGCAGCTCAGTGGCCCGATCGTTCTCGTCCGGGACAACTTCAACGTTCACAAGGCCGCCGACCTGCAAAAGTTCGC
>NZ_JABCPZ010000059.1 GCF_013283785.1 Nonomuraea antri | reverse complement strand
CAGCAGGAACACCCCGGCGATCACGGCCGCGGCGGCGACGCTGGCGCCTGCCGCCACCCACGTCTGCCTGGCCTTCGACGGCTTGCGCTCACCGGGCGACGACGAGGGGCCGAGCGTCGTGCTCAGGGGGACGTCGCCGGTGTGCCCGGGGTACGCGCCGACGTTCCCGGCGGGCGCGGAGACGCTGCCCAACGGCCCGCTGATGTCCCCGGCGGGTGCGGGGCCGTTGCCCAGCGGGCCGCCCGGTGGCTGGGGGAAGACGCCCGAGGGCGAGGTCGGGCCGGTGGTGTGGCCGTGCGCGCCGCCCGCCAGTCCCGGGCCGGTCTGGGCGGGATCGGCACCCATGAGGCTGGGGCCCGTCGGTGAGGTGGAACCACCGCCAAAGTGACCGTGCCCGCCGGGCACACCGCCATGACCGGTTCCCGGCACACCGCCAGGACCGGCTCCAGCGCCCCCCGGATCCGCCGCACCCGGCATCCCCGGCGTCCCCGTCCCGGCCGCGAGTGGCGCCCCTGTCCCGCCCGGGAGTGGCGTCCCCGTCCCGGCCGCGAGGGGCGCGGCTGTTGCGGACAGTGGGTGTTCGCGCGACACCGGCGCGATCCGTCCCGCCGACGCCACCTCAGGCGCCGCGGCCCGCAGCATGGCGATCACGTGGGAGAGCGGCGGACGCGCCGAAGGCTCCTTGGCCGTGCACGCGGTGATCACCGTCCACAGCGCGTCAGGCATCCCGTCGAGCCGGCGCGGCACCATGTGGAACGCCGAGTGCAGCGCGCTCAGCCCGTGCCCGCCGGCGAACGGCGCCCGTCCGGCCAGCAGTTCGTACAGCACCATGCCGAGGGCGTACACGTCCACGGCCGGGGTGGGACGGGAGCCGCTGAGGATCTCGGGCGCGATGTAGACCGGCGTGCCCGCGACGGTCCCGGTGGTGTGCCCGGTGGCGCCGTGCAGGATGCGTGAGACCCCGAAGTCGGTCAGCTTCAGCGCCCCGGTGGCCTCGTCGACCAGCACGTTGGCCGGCTTCACGTCGCAGTGGACGACGTCCTGCGCGTGCGCGTAGTCGAGCGCCTCGGCCAGGGACGCGGTCATGCGCGCGGCCATGGCGGGCGGGAGCGTGCCGTGCCTGCGTACCAGGGCCCCGAGGTCGCCGCCCGACACCAGGTCCATGACGATGGCGATCCGCTCGCCCTCCAGGACGAAGTCGCGGATCGACACGATGCCCGCGTGCCGCAGCCGCACCAGGACGGTACGTTCGCGGACGAACTTCGCCACCACGTCGGCGTCACGGCTCAACCGGGGCTGCAGGAGCTTGGCGGCCACCTGTTCGCCGGTGCGGCGATCGAGGGCGCGCCAGACCGTGCCCATGCCACCCTCGCCGAGGATTTCCATGAGCTGGTAGGCGCTACCGAGCGAATTGTCCATATTGCGGATCATGATAGCGACAGCGACCCCCGTGAGTCTGGTAATGCGGACGACGACTTACGGGGTTGCCGAGGCGGTGGGGAAACCGGGGACGTCAGCCGAAGAGCTGCTGATAGAACGCCAGCTCGGCGGCCAGCGCCGCGGCCCGGGTCTCGGTGCGGCGGAAGCCGTGCGACTCGCCGTCGAAGGCCAGGTACGTGCACGGCACGCCGCGCTCGGCCAGCGCGTCGGCGAAGGCGGCCGACTGCGCGGGCGGCACCACCGGGTCGTCGAGCCCCTGCAGGAGCAGCATCGGGCAGGACACGCCGTCGACCAGCGCCAGCGGCTCCCGGCTCGCGTACACCTGCGGATCCTCCGGACCGACCAGCCATTCCACGTACCGCGACTCGAAGTCGTGCGTGTGGGCCACCAGCGGGCCGAGCGCGCTCACCCCGAAGTACGACACGCCGCCCGCGAACACGTCGGACCGGCAGCAGGCGGCCATCACGGTCCAGCCGCCCGCGCTGCCGCCGCGGATCGCGATGCGTGCCGGGTCGGCCAGGCCGTCCTCGGCCAGCCAGCGCGCGGCGGCGACCGCGTCGGCCACGTCCACCACGCCCCACTCGCCCTTGAGCCTGTCGCGGTAGGCGCGGCCGTAGCCGGTGGAGCCGCCGTAGTTGAGGTCGAGCACGCCGATGCCGCGCGAGGTCAGGAACACCTTCTCCAGGTCGAGCTCGGTGCGCGCGTGTGAGGTCGGCCCGCCGTGCACGAAGATCACGTACGGTGGCGGGCGGTCGTCGTCGGGCTCCTGGCCCGCGGCCGGCGGGTAGAGGTAGCCGTGCACGTCACCGTGGCTGCGTATGGCGCGCGGCAGCGGCAGGGGAACGGTGTCGGGCAACTCGTCGAGCCCGGCGCTGAGCGTCTCGGTCTGCCCGGTCTCCACCGAGACGCGGACCACCGAGGTCGGGACGGTGGGCGCATACCCGACGCCGACCAGCGACCCGCCGTCGGCGCCCAGTGAACCGCCGTCGGGGCTCAGCGAACCGCCGTCGGCGGCCGGTGAACCGCCGTCGGCGGCCAGCGCCGCCTGCCAGCCGGACCAGGGCACGTCGAGGTCGCGCAGCGCGCCCGTATCCGGGTCGAGCAGGCCCAGGCGCAGGTCGCCGCGCCCGTGCAGGACCGCGAGCCGCCCGTCGCCCAGCACCAGGTACGGCGCCCCGCCGAGCTGCCACGGCGGGGCCGCGAACTCCTCCTCGGCCGGGTGCAGCGGCCTGCGGGCGGTGCCGTCGAGGCCGATCTCGTCCAGGTTCCACCAGCCGGACCGGTCGGAGACCAGGTAGAGGCGGCTGTCGTCCTTCCACTGCGGGGCGAGCACGGACTCAGACGGGCCGCCGGCGACCGTCCAGTAGGCGCCGTCGGACAGGCGGGTGACCCGCAGCTCGGTGCCGTTCCACGGCATGCGGGGGTGGTTCCAGCAGACGTAGGCCAGGTGCCGGCCGTCGGGGGAGAGCGCGGGAGAGGCGTAGAAGTCGCAGCCGGTGGCCCATTCGCGGGCCTGGCCGCCGTCGAGCGGGATCGCCACGACCGCCCGGGTGATCTTGCCGTCTTCCGCGTGCCGCTCGCGTACGCACCACACCTGGCCGTCGTGGACGAGCAGGTCCGCGTACCGCGAGCCGTCGCCCTCGGGCGTGATGGGGGTGGGGTCGCCGGTGCCGAGCCGGTAGAGCCGCTGGTCGGCGTGGTTGGCGAAGATCACGTCGCCGTCGGGGGTGATCGCGTACGGCCGGCCGCCGTACTCGTGCACCCGGGTGCGCGCGTTCCACGGCGCGGGCAGCAGCTCGCGGCGGACGCCGTCGGCGGCGAGCCGCATGATCGTGGTGCGCCCGCCCTCGTCGGGACGGTCCTCGGTCCACCACACCCGGCCGTCGCGGGCGGTGGGCCAGCCGAGGCGCAGCCCGGCGCGGGCCACGGTCATGGTCGACAGGGGGGACGGCCGATATGGCATAGGAGGAATCTTGCCGGAAGATCGCCGAGCGTGCGCGATGGTCAGGGATGACACCGCGGATCCCGGGACGAGCGCGCCCCCGGGAGCACCAGGGCCACCCCCGAAGCACAAGGGTCACCCCGGGAGCGCGAGGGTCATCCCCGGGAGCGCAGCGGCCCCCGGGGACGCACGTCAGTCGACGGCGGGCATGCCCGCGCCCGGCTGCGCGGTCAGCCCGGGCGCGCCGCCGGGCGGCTCGATCGGGCCGGCCGCCGTCTTGCGGCTGCGCCGGCTGCGCTTCTCCAGCCAGTGCGCCACCCAGCTCAGCGCCATGGCCAGCAGGATGTAGATCACGCCGATGACGACCGCCGAGATCAGCTTCGTGCCGGGCAGGGACGAGGGCAGCGTCTTGAAGCCCATGTTCAGCAGGTCGACGTAGACGATGAAGTAGCCGAGCGCGGTGTCCTTGAGCAGGACCACGAGCTGGCTCACCACCGCCGGCATCATCGCGGTCAGCGCCTGCGGCAGCAGGATCAGCCGCATCACGCCGCCCTTGCGCAGGCCGATCGCGTACGCCGCCTCGGACTGCCCGCGCGGCACCGCCTGGATACCCGCCCTGAACACCTCGGCCAGCACCGAGCCGTTGTAGAGCGTCAGGCCGAGCACGATGGCGAACAGCGCGTAGTCGCCGGGCTGCAGGACGGTCGGCGCCAGGAACCAGATGAAGAAGATCAGCAGCAGCAGCGGGATGGCGCGGAACAGCTCCACGATCACCCCGGCCGGGATTCTGATCCACCGGTGGTCGGACAGCCTGGCGATGCCGAACACGGCGCCGAACAGCAGCGCGAAGACCGCGCCGAGCACGGCGGCCGTGAGCGTGCCGATCAGGCCGGGGATGATGAAGTCGTTCCAGGTGTCGGCGGCGAAGAACGGCGCCCACAGGTCGGGGTTGAGCTGCCCCTTCTCCTGGAGCTTGAGAAGCACCCAGCCCGCGATGGCCAGCAGCGCCAGCGTGGACACGCCGGTGAGCAGGTGGTTGCGCAGCCGGCCGCGACGTCCTGGCGCGTCGAAGAGAACCGAGGCCTGGCTCATCGGGCCACCGCCAGTTTCTGGGCCAGCCGCCCGGAGAAGTAGCCGATCGGCAGGATGACCACCAGGAACGCGAGCACGATGCCGAGGAAGATGGGGATCGAGACACCGGTCGTGTCGAACGTCTCCCGCATCCGCGCCGCCACGTCGATCGTGTAGCCGGCCGCCGCCACCACCGTGGTGTTCTTGATCATCGCGATCAGCACGCTGGCCAGCGGCGCGATCACCGAGCGGAACGCCTGCGGGAAGATCACCAGGGTGAGTGACTGGATGAACGTGAGCCCGATCGCCCGGGCCGCCTCGGCCTGGCCCATCGGCACCGTGTTGATGCCGGAGCGCAGCACCTCGCAGACGAACGCCGCGGTGTAGGCCGACATGCCGAGCACGGCCAGCCAGAACGAGTTCGTCAGCGGCACCTCGTGCGAGAACACCAGGCCGAGCGTGTCGCTCAGGCCCAGGTAGCAGAAGGCCAGGACGAGCGTGAGCGGGGTGTTGCGCAGGATGTTCACGTACGCGCTGCCCGCGGCCCGCAGCACCGGCGTCGGCGAGACCCGCATCGCCGCCAGGACCGTGCCGAGGACCAGCGAGAAGATCGCGATGACCACCGAGAGCTTCAGATTGTTGACAAAACCTTCGGCCAGAAATGGCGCGTATTCAATGAGTTCGTCCATAGTGCTCCACCAATGAGACGGCGGCGGCCGGATCACCGGCCGCCGCGCGTTTGAGGATCAGGCGCAACCCTCGGCCGGTGGGGCGGAGGTGGGCAGCTGGAGGTCGGTCTTGCCGAACCACTGCTGGAGCAGCTTGGTCATGGTGCCGTCGGCCCACAGCTCCGCGACCGCCTTGTTGACGGCCTCGCAGGTGGTCTTGTCGCCCTTCTTCAGCCCGATGCCGTACTTCTCATCGGTGAACGGGTCGTTGAGCAGCTTGTACTTGCCCGGCTCCTGCGCGGCGAAGCCGGCCAGGATCAGGTTGTCGGTGGTGACGGCGTCGAGGTTGTTGCCGCCGAGCTTCTGCACGCACTCGGAGTAGTTGCTCGCGCCGACCAGCTTGGCGGGCAGGCCCAGCTTGCCGTCCGGCGGCGGGTCGGTGATGCGCTTGTAGGAGTTGGAGCCCTGCGCCTGGCAGATCCGCTTGTCCTTCAGGTCGGTCGCCTTCGCGATCGCCGAGTCGGACGCGCGCACCATCGTGTCCTGGTGGACGACGACGTACGGGCCGCCGAAGGTGACCTTGGGCTTGCGGGCCTCGGTGATGGAGTAGGTCGCGAAGATGATGTCGACCGTGCCGTTCTGGAGCAGCGCCTCGCGGTTGGACGAGGGCGACTCCTTCCAGGTGATCTTGATGTTCTCCCCGCCGGCCATCTTCGCGATGACCGCCTTGGCCACGTCGACGTCGAACCCCTCGGGGTCGGCCGCGCCCGGCTTCTTCAGGCCCAGGCTCGGCTGGTCCCACTTGGTGCCGACGGTGATCTCCTTGGCACCCTTGATCTTGTCGACGACGGTGGAGTACGAGCCCCCACTGCCACACGCGGCCAGGCCAAGCGCCATGGCGCCAGTGGCGAGCACCGCCCCCGTTCGACGCATCTGCATTGCGGTTACCTCAATCTTCCTACGGGCTGGCTTCAATGCGTGAGGATCTTGGACAGGAAGTCCTTCGCCCGGTCGGTCTGGGCGTTGGTGAAGAACTCGTCGGGGGTGTTCTCCTCGACGATCTGACCATCCGCCATGAAGACGACGCGGTTGGCGGCCCTCCTGGCGAACCCCATTTCGTGTGTGACGACCATCATCGTCATCCCGTCTCTGGCGAGACCGATCATGACGTCCAGCACCTCTTGCACCATCTCCGGGTCGAGCGCGGAGGTCGGCTCGTCGAAGAGGATCATCTTCGGATCCATGGCCAGCGCCCTGGCGATGGCCACGCGCTGCTGCTGGCCGCCCGACAGCTGCGCCGGGTACTTGTCCGCCTGCGCGGCGATGCCGACCCGTTCGAGCAGCTCCATGGCCCGCTTGTCAGCGGCTTCACGTGCTTTCCTGCGCACCCTGATCGGCCCGAGCGTGACGTTCTCCCGGATCGTCTTGTGCGCGAACAGGTTGAAGGACTGGAAGACCATGCCGACGTCGGAGCGCAGCCTCGCCAGCGCCTTGCCCTCGTCGGGCAACGGCTCGCCGTCGAAGACGATCTGACCGCCGTCGATGGTCTCGAGCCGGTTGATGGCCCGGCACAGGGTGGACTTCCCGCCACCCGAGGGGCCGATCACGACCAGGACCTCGCCACGGGAGACGGTCAAGTTGATGTCCTTCAGGACGTGCAGCGCCCCGAAGTGCTTGTTGACGTTCTCCAGCCTCACCAGCGGAGCGTCGTCCCCGTTTTCCGTCATGGATACAGACGGTAAAGGGTCTCAAGACGCTGGTCACTAACCGAGCGGTACCGATCCGATCACATCGCGCCACCAAGCTGGTCTTTTACCTTCGGCAGAGGCTCAGGACGCATTGACACCCGACCACCGCCATCCCGTGGAACGACTACCCTTGAACCTGCCATGACTGTGACCCAGGAGAGCGCCCGCACGTACGAAGTGCGCACATACGGGTGCCAGATGAACGTGCACGACTCCGAGCGGCTGTCAGGCCTGCTGGAGGATGCCGGCTACGTGCCGGCCGCCGACGGCCGGACCGCCGACGTGGTGGTGTTCAACACGTGTGCCGTCCGCGAGAACGCCGACAACCGCCTCTACGGCAACCTCGGCCACCTGCGCCCGGCCAAGGTGAGCAACCCGCGCATGCAGATCGCCGTGGGCGGCTGCCTGGCGCAGAAGGACCAGGGCGAGATCGTCCGCCGCGCGCCGTGGGTCGACGTGGTGTTCGGCACCCACAACATCGGATCTCTGCCGGTGCTGCTGGAGCGCGCGCGCATCGCGGGCGAGGCGCAGGTCGAGCTGAAGGAGTCGCTGGAGGTCTTCCCCTCGACCCTGCCGACCAAGCGCGAGTCCGCCTACGCGGCCTGGGTGTCGATCTCGGTCGGCTGCAACAACACCTGCACCTTCTGCATCGTCCCCTCGCTGCGCGGCAAGGAGAAGGACCGCCGGCCCGGCGACATCCTGGCCGAGGTGCGCACGCTGGTCGACCAGGGCGTCCTGGAGATCACGCTGCTCGGCCAGAACGTCAACACCTACGGCGTCGAGTTCGGCGACCGGCTGGCGTTCGGCAAGCTGCTGCGCTCGTGCGGCTCCGTCGAGGGGCTGGAGCGGGTGCGGTTCACCTCGCCGCACCCGGCCGCGTTCACCGACGACGTGATCGCCGCCATGGCCGAGACGCCGAACGTGATGCACCAGCTGCACATGCCGCTGCAGTCCGGCTCGTCGCGGATTCTCAAGGCGATGCGCCGCTCGTACCGGGCCGAGCGCTACCTGGGCATCATCGAGCGGGTGCGGGCCGCGATGCCCGACGCGGCGATCTCCACCGACATCATCGTCGGCTTCCCGGGCGAGACCGAGGAGGACTTCCAGCAGACGCTCGACGTCGTGCGCGAGAGCCGCTTCGCCAACGCCTTCACCTTCCAGTACTCCATCCGCCCCGGCACCCCGGCCGCCACCATGGACGACCAGATCCCCAAGGAAGTGGTGCAGGAGCGCTACGAGCGGCTGGTCGCGCTGCAGGAGGAGATCTCCTGGGCGGAGAACAAGAAGCAGGTCGGCAAGACCCTGGAGGTGCTGGTCGCCGAGGGCGAAGGCCGTAAGGACGAGGCCACCCGCCGCCTGTCCGGCCGCGCGCCCGACAACCGGCTGGTGCACTTCGCCGTGGGCGAGGAGACGCCGCGGCCCGGTGACATGGTGACCGTGGAGGTCACGTACGCGGCTCCGCACCACCTGGTGGCCGACGGGCCGGTCACGTCGGTGCGCCGCACCCGTGCCGGCGATGCCTGGCAGGCTCGTCAGGAGCGTCCCGAGCAGGCCAAGGGGGTGCTGCTGGGCATGCCGTCCATCGGCCGCTCGGCCGCGCAGCCCGCGCCCGCCACCGGCGGCTGCGCCGCGCACTGAGCCATCGACGGACGGCCCCGCCGGATTCTCCGGCGGGGCCGTTCGCGTGAGCTCATCGGGTGAGGTCGTCGAGCAGCCTGTAGCAGGGTTCCCGGCGGAAGTCGTGGAAGGTGGCGCAGGGGTCGGGGCCCACCCGGCGCGCGGCCGGCGGCGGCTCGGGCGGGGGCGCGTTCCTGCGCACGTCCGGTTCGGGCGTTCTGGGCCGCGGGACGTCCGGCTGCCGCGAGGGAACCGGGGCTGAGACGGGCGGGGGCTCGCTCGCGCGTTCCTTGCGCCAGGACGTCGGAGGAGGCGCGGGGACGGGAGCCGGAGCACTGGGACGGACGACCTCGAGCCCCGTGACAGGAGCGCCGGGATCCACCAGGTCGAGCCCGCCACCGGGGGAGGGGACGGGCAGCGGCCAGGCCGCGTTTCCGCCCGGGCCACCCGGCGAATACGGCGAAGGCGACTGAACGCGCGAAGGCGTCGCCGGAGTGATGGTGACCGCCGGGCTGAAGGTGATCGGCGGTTGGAGCGTTCCCGGTGGGGAAAGCGCGGTTATCTGATAGGGCTTTTGGTGCGCTTGTGAAGGCGTGTCGTCCGTGCTGGGGATTGCCAGGAAAATACCGGCTCCGGCCGTGGACGCCACCACCACGGCCCCCGCCGCCGGGGCGAGCCGGACGGCCTTAGCTGGGAGGATTGCTCTCAAGGGGGACAAGTCGTGATTCCTCCGTGATTGTTGCGCGAGCATTCGACTGTTGCGGCTAGTGTGGTCCATCGCCCGCGGAAGCCGGAGAGCTTTCCCGATACGACCGCAGGGAGCTGTAACGCCATGCAAGATCCGATCGAGCCGGATCGCCAGGAGATCCTGTCCGGGCCGGGACATTCCCGCCGAGCCCCGAAGAACCAGAAAAAGATCGTCATCATCGCCGTTTCCGCGCTCGTCGCGATTCTCGCCGTCGGCGGTGTCGGATTCTCGCTCGCCGGGGGTTCCGGAGAGTCCGCGCAGCAGCCGGGAGCCGGCCGTCCCGCGCCGACGCAGAGCCCCGGCGAGGCGCAGGAGCTTCAGGACGACGAGGCCACGATGGGCGACGCCACCACGGACGCCCCCGGCGACGACCTGTCCACCGGCGCCGAGGACGACAGCAGCATGGGCGACGCGGTGACCGACGGCGACACGCCCGCGGACACGAACTCGCGCGGCACGTCCCAGACCGGCAACACGGGGAACACCGGCAGTACCGGCAAGAACGGCAGTACCGGGAACAAGCCCGGCACGCCCACGACCCCCGCCGAGCCCCCCGCGGAGAACCCGGCGGACGGCCCGGCCGGCGAGCTCTCCGGCCAGTGCGCCAAGAGCGGCTGCTGACCACCTCGCGGGCGCGAAGTGGCTTGCCGTAAATCACCGCCATTGGGCCTGGGAGTATGCCGGCCGGCTCCCTAGAGTCCGGCCCATGACTGCTGAGATGGCCGCCCGCCTGCGGGCCCTGCACGTGCCCGGCGACCCGCTGATCCTGCCCAACGTCTGGGACGCGGCCTCCGCCCGCGCCGTGCGCGAGGCCGGGTTCCCGGCGATCGCGACCGGGAGCGCGGCGGTCGCCAGGGTGCTGGGCCACGAGGACGGCGAGCGCACCCCGGTCGCCGAGATGATGGCCGCCGTGGCCCGCATCGCGCGGGTCGTGGACGTCCCGGTCACCGCCGACGTCGAGCGCGGCTACGGGCTCAAGCCCGCCGAGCTGGCCGAGCGCCTGGCCGAGGCGGGGGCGTCCGGCTGCAACGTGGAGGACTCGGAACCGGGCGCGGGCGAGCTCGTCGACCCCGAGGTCCAGGCGGACTTCCTGGCCGAGCTGCGCGCCGCCGCCGGCGACGCGCTGGTGATCAACGCCAGGGTGGACGTCTACCTGCGCGACCCCGAGGCCCACGAGGCGGCGGTGGCGCGGGCGCGGCGGTACCTGGAGTCGGGGGCCGACTGCGTGTACCCGATCGGGCTCGGCGACGAGCGGGCGATCGAGTCGTTCGTGCGCGAGGTGGGCGGGCCGGTGAACATCCTGTTCAGGCCGGGCACGCCGAGCCTGGCGCGGCTGGCCGGGCTGGGCGTGGCCAGGGTCAGCTACGGCCACGGCCTGCACCAGGCGACCGAGGTCTACGCCCGAGGGCTGCTCGCGGCGATCAAGGAGGGCCGCAGCCCCTACTGATCACGAAACGAAGCCGCGAGACCGGGCGGCGGGACCGGGCGGTGCGGGTTGCCCGGTGATCGGGGATATGTCCTGCTGACGTACGCTTTTCGTCGTGCTTGTCGCCGCGGCCGTCTGCCCGCAAACCCCGCTGATCGTGTCCCAGCTGCCCGACCTCCGCTCCGCCTGCCACACCGCGATCGCCGCGCTGCGTGCCGCCAGGCCCGACACGCTGATCGTGGTCGGCCCGGCCGAGTCCACCGCCGCCTACGACGCCCGGGCCGCGGGCACCCTGCGCCCCTGGGGCCTGGACGACACGATCGGCGAGGGCGAGCCGGTGCTCCCGCTGTCGCTCACCGTCGGCCGCCTGCTGCTCCAAGGCGACGCCCCGGGCCAGGCAATCGCGCATGACACGCCGCCGGCCGGCTGCCTGGCGCTCGGCGCCGAGCTGGCCGCCCGCGGCGACCGGGTGGCGCTGCTGGTCATGGCCGACGGCTCGGCCTGCCTGTCGTCCCGGGCCCCGGGCAAGTACGACGACGACGCCAAGCCGGTCAACGACCTGATCGCGACCGCCGTCGCCGAGGCCGACCAGGCCGCGCTGGCCGGGCTCGACCCCGAGCGGGCCGACCGCCTCTGGGTGAGCGGCCGCCCGGCGCTCCAGGTGCTCGCCGGGGCGGCCGGCCCGGCCGCGTTCACCGGCCGCCTGCTCGCCCAGTCGGAGCCGTACGGCGTGGGCTACTTCGCCGGGATCTGGAGCTGACGGGCGCGGCGCGGCACCGGGACCGTCATCAGGTCCCTGGCGGCCACGACCTCGCCGTCGAAGCTGCGCCGCACCTCGTCGAGGAACACCGGCTCGTCGTCCGGCGTGTACCGCTCGGAGAAGTGCGTGATCACCAGCTTGCGCACGCCGGCCTCGGCGGCCACCCGCCCGGCCTCGAACGCGGTCAGGTGGCCGTACTCGGTGGCCAGCGCGCTCTCCGCGGACAGGAACGTGGTCTCGATGACCAGCATGTCCACCCCGGCGGCCAGCTCGAACACCGAGTCGCACAGCCGCGTGTCCATGACGAACGCGAAGCTCTGGCCGGGACGCGGGAGGCTGCACTGGTCGAGCGTGATGCCGCGCACCGAACCGGTCCGCTGCAGCTCGCCGACCTCGGGGCCGCGGATGCCGTACTCGGCCAGCTTCTCCGGCAGCATCTGGCGCCCTGACGGCTCCTGCAGGCGGTAGCCGTACGCCTCGACGGGGTGCGACAGGCGGCGCGCGATCAGCGGGCCCGCCGAGTCGAGTTCCCCGCTGACGGGGCACTCCTCGATGGCGGACGTGTCGGCGAACGCAGCGGCGTGCCGCAGCCGCCGCCAGTACGCCTCGCCCGAGGCGGGGAAGACGGCACGCACCGGGTGCCTGACCCGGTCCCTGGCGATGCGCTGGACCACCCCGGGCACACCCAGGCAGTGGTCGCCGTGGAAGTGGGTCACGCACAGCCAGTGCACGTCGCTCGCGCTCGCCCCGGCGTAGGCCATCTGCCGCTGCGTGCCCTCGCCCGGGTCGAAAAGGAAGCCTTGCCCGTCCCAGCGCAGAAGGTACCCGTTGTGGTTACGGTGTCGGGTGGGCACCGCGCTGGAGGTGCCCAGCACCACGAGCTCACGTGAGGACATGATGGATACGGTCGCGTTCGCCGAGGTTCCGACGCCGGTCGGCCCGTTCGTGCTGGCGGTCACCGAGGTCGGGCTCGTCGCGTCGGGATGGGGCGCCCGTTCGCGGCTGAGCGAGCGCCTCGGCCTGACTGAGGTTCATGATGCGGATCGTACGGCCTCGATCGTTTCGGAGCTCACCCATTATTTCGCCGGTGACCTGCGGACGTTCGAGACCCCGATCGACTGGCGGCTCATGTCGGGCTCGCGGCTGCTGGTGCTCCAGGCGCTGCACCGGGTGCCGTACGGCAGCGCGGTCACCTACGGCGAGCTGGCCGGACGCAGCGGCACGAGCGTCCCCGCGCGGGGGATCGGCTCGATCATGGGCTCCAACCCGATCCCGATCGTGGTGCCCTGCCACCGGGTGATCGCCGGCAACGGGCTCGGCGGGTTCAGCGGCGGCGTCGGCGTGGAGACCAAGCGCTGGCTGCTGACCCACGAGGGTTACCTCCAGCCCACCCTGCTCGACCTGTGGTGACCTGGAGCGCGCCGGCCTGCTGACACACTTGTCGGTGTGCGTCAGCAGCCAGTCATCGCCGTGGTGGGTCCCACGGCGGCAGGAAAGTCCGATCTCGCCGTCGACCTCGCGCTCAGGCTCGGGGGCGAGTGCGTCAACGCCGACTCCATGCAGCTCTACCGCGGCATGGACATCGGCACGGCCAAGCTCACCCCGGCCGAGCAGCGCGGCGTGCCGCACCACCTGCTGGACATCTGGGACGTCACGGTCACGGCCAGCGCCGCCGAGTACCAGCGGCTGGCCAGGAAACTGTTCGCCACGATCGACGTGCCCGTGCTGGTCGGCGGCAGCGGCCTGTACGTCCGCGCGGCCATCGACGACCTGGAGTTCCCCGGCACCGACCCGGAGATCAGGGCCAGGCTGGAGTCCGAGCTGGCCGAGACCGGCACGGCCCCGCTCCACGAGCGGCTGCGCGAGCTCGACCCGGCGGCCGCGGCGGCCATCCTGCCCAGCAACGGCCGGCGCATCGTGCGCGCGCTGGAGGTGATCGAGCACTCGGGCCGGCCGTTCTCGGCCACGATGCCGTCGTACGAGGGCGGCGTTCCGAGCGTGCAGATCGGCCTGGAGGTGCCCAGGCCCGAGCTGGACGAGCGCATCGCGCTGCGGGTGACCCGCATGTGGCAGGCGGGCCTGGTCGAGGAGGTGCGCGGGCTGCTCGGGCAGGGCCTGGCCGAGGGGCGCACGGCGAGCCGCGCGCTCGGCTACGCCCAGGTGATCAAGTTCCTGGACGGGGAGTGGAGCCAGGAGCGGGCCGTCGAGGAGACGGTGCGGGCCACGCGGCGTTTCGCCCGCCGCCAGGAGTCGTGGTTCCGCCGCGACCCGAGGGTGGTCTGGCTCCCGTATGACGCCCCTGACCTGCTCGAACGATCCCTGACGCTGATCGCGGGCCACGGCCGCACATAGAATTCTGAAATGCGCTTTCTCAAGGGGCACGGCACCGAGAACGACTTCGTCATCCTGCCCGATCCCGACGCCGAGCTCGACCTGTCGGCCGCGCTCGTCGCCAAGATCTGCGACAGGCGGGCCGGCATCGGCGCCGACGGCGTGCTCCGTGTGGTGCGCACCAAGCAGCACCCCGAGGTGGCCGGGCAGGCGGCGCGGGCGGAGTGGTTCATGGACTACCGCAACGCCGACGGCAGCGTGGCCGAGATGTGCGGCAACGGGGTGCGGGTCTTCGCGCGCTACCTGCTCGACGCCGGGCTGACCGACGCGAGCGAGTTCGGCATCGCCACCAGGGGCGGCGTCAGGCAGGCCAGGGTCGAGGAGAACGGCGACATCACCGTCGACATGGGCAAGCCGGTCGTCGGCAGGGAGAGCGTGGCCACGCTGGGCAACCAGGAGTATCGCGGCGTCCAGGTCGACATGGGCAACCCGCACCTGGCCTGCGCCATCGGCGATCCGGTCGCCCAGCTCGACCTGGCGCGCCAGCCCGGCTTCGACCCGGGCGTGTTCCCGCACGGCGTCAACATCGAGCTGTTCAACCCGGTCGGCACCACCCGCGCGGTGATGCGGGTCTACGAGCGCGGCTCGGGCGAGACCCGCTCGTGCGGCACCGGCGCGGTCGCCACCGCCGTCGCCGCGGCGCGCATGTCCGGCGAGACCACCGGCCGCTGGACGGTCGAGGTGCTGGGCGGCACCCTCACCGTGATCCTCGACGAGGACACCAGCTACCTGTCCGGCCCGGCGATGATCGTCGCGTCCGGGAATCTCACTCTTGCAGAATAAAGTTCTTCCGGGGGATGCTGGGTCTATCTGACGAACCGAGAGGGGCGGACATGGCGGACCCGCGTACGACCGCGGTAGAGGTCAAAGGACCCGTGGGCCACTACGGCGGCGGATGGATGATCTCCCGGGAGGCCAAGGCCATCTGCGAGGCGCACGGGCTCGGCCCGCGCGAGCTGTACTTCCGCGGCCGCTTCGGCGTGCTCGGCGACTGCGACGCCGACGTGGTCACGTCCGTGGCGGTCTTCTTCCCGCGCGAGCACGTCGAGGAGAACTGGAACGGCGGGCGCAAGCTGCCCGTGGAACAGGCCGTCGAGCTCTACGCCGAGGCGTGCGGGCAGTGGGGCCGGCGCAAGCTGGGCGGCTACGACGGCTGCGCCCGCATCGCCGAGCTGCTCGAACCCGTCGTGCGTCAGGCGTCTTCCGTCGGCGCGCCGCTGTTCGCCGGCTGGCGCGCGGTCCCGCTGCCCGACGACGCGCCCGCGCGCGCCACGCAGCTCATGCACGTCCTGCGGGAGCTGCGCGGCGGCCTGCACGCCAACGCGGTGCTCGCGGCCGGCCTGCACCCGCTCGACGCCACGCTCGCCGCAGACCACGACGGCACCCCGTTCGGACACGCCGCGGGCGAGCTCATCGCGAAGTTCTTCACCTGGCCCGAGCCCTACCAGCAGCCCGCGCCCGAGACGAAAGCACGCCGCGCGGCCGTCGAAGAGACGACCGACGACCTGATGGCACCGGTATTTTCGGTCCTCAACAGCGACGAATCGGACGAGCTCATCGACCTTCTGCGTTTTGGGCACGCTCATTGACCTGGCAGACTGACTGCCCATGGACGTGGACATCTGGGCCTGGGTCGGAGAAACCCAGCAGCAGCTTTCCGAGGCGGGCAACGTTGGCCTCGCCATGGCGCTGGGAGACCTTCCCGCACAGGCCTACGAGGGCCGATATCCGCAGCTCGACGTCATGGCCCCGGCCATCGCGCAGCAGGCGGAGACCCTGGAGCTGCCGTGGCTCGAGTTCTACGCCCGCTACTGGCACCTGATCGGCCGCATCGGCGACCGCGCGCAGGGCGCGGTCGCCATCGACGACGCCAAGCAACTGCTCGCGTTCGCCCAGCGCGAAGACGTGCGTGAGTGCCCGGCCACGCCGGCCGCGGTCGAGGCGCTGGCCGTCGTGTGGGCCAACACCGACGGCCCCGGCTACGCCACCGACCGGCTGGAGACCGTCGGCGCGTTCCTGGAGGACATGAGCCCCGAGCGGCCGGCCTTCTCCGGACTGGTCACCCAGTACGTGTCGGCGCTCATCGACGCCGGCAAGCCGGGCGAGGCCGTCGCCTACGCCGAGGCCGCCGTCGAGCGGCTGCGCACCGGGGGCCACGAGGCGAGCTGGGAGCTGGGCGCGGAGAGTGCGCGGGCGCTGCTGGCCGCCGGCCGGGCCGAAGACGCGCTGACCGCGCTGCAGGCCGCCGCCGACCTCCAGGCCGACGACCCGGTCGCCAAGCCGCACCGCGACGGCGTGCGCAGGGCGCTGATCCTGGCCACGCTCGGCCGGATCGCCGAGAGCGTCGACGCGCTGCCCGACCTCGACGTGGTCGGCGAGCACCCGCGCTCGTTCGTGGAGTGGTCGCGGGCCGTGCGCCTGCTGGCCGACTCCTCCCAGATCACCAACACCTGGCAGCTCGGCCGCGTGCTGCGCCAGTGGATCGACTACTTCGGCATGATGGGCGGCTACCGCGCCCGCGTCGAGCTGGCCCTGGTGGCCGGCGACCTGGCCGTGGCCAGGCAGGGCGGGTGGCAGGCCAGGCTGCTGGCCGACCTGGCCGAGTCCGCCGCCGCCGAGCTGCGCGACACCGACGGCCTGATCGAGCGCATCGCCGCGCTGCGCGAGGCCGCCAACACCGCCCCCGAGCCCGAGGCCCCGGGCCCGCTGGAGGAGCGCGTCTCCTACTTCGACGCCGCCGACGGCTTCAACGCCGACCCGGAGAAGTGGGTCGGCTGGCTCGCCCCGCTGTCGGGCGAGGACCTGGAGGCCACCCGCCGCCACACCACCACGCTCGGCTTCCTCGGCTACCCGTCGGCCGGCGCCGACATCTACTGGAAGATGCTGGTCGACTCCGGCCGCATCGCCACCGCCGAGTCCGACGACGTCGCCTACCTGACCACGCTGCTCGTCGACGCCCGTCAGGACGAGCGGCTGGAGCAGATGGCCGCGATGCTCCCGCACGACGCCCAGCACCTGGCGCTGGCCCGGCTGCACAGCGCCCGCGAGCGCTGGCCGGAGACGCTCGACGCGGCCGAGCACGCGGTGGCCGCCGGCGCCGGCATCGAGGCCCGCCGCCTGGTGTCGGGCTCGGCCCAGCAGCTCGACCAGAACGAGCGGGCGGCCGCCGTGCTGCTCGAGGTGATCGACGAGCTCACCGAGGAAGACCTGTGGCGCATGGTCGTCATGGCCACCTCGGCCGAAGACTGGGAGACCGTGCGCAAGGGCGCGGCCAAGATCGGCATGCCGATCAAGTCCAAGGAGGGCCCGATCGAGGAGGAGATGGGCCTGATCAGGGTCATCCTCCCGGCCCCCGACGGCGGTCAGCGGCAGGTCCTGTCGATCCGCACCGGCCCGGCCACCGCCAGGCTGGCGCTGCCGCAGCCGCGCGGCATGGACTACAACGCCGGTGACCTGGTCGTGTTCGACCCGCAGCTGCTCGAGCCGATGCCGGAAGACCCCAAGGAGCAGCAGAACTTCGTGCCGCCGTTCGCGGCGGTGCGCATTCTCCGTCCCGGCGGCTACACCAGCTACTTCTTCGACGGCGCCGCGCCGAGCGAGTCCGACTGGTCGGAGTTCACCGAGGTCATGGCCGAGCGCGGCTGGCCGATGTGGGTCTACAGCGACGAGAACTACACGGTGACCCACCCGACCAGCGGCGAGCCGCTGCCCGGCGTGTTCGGCTGGGTGGCCGTGCCGCCGGACGTCGCGCCCGCCGAGGTCGACGCCCTCCTCGACGACGCCACCGAGCGATGGGTGCACCCGCTGGCCTGGCTCGACCTGGCCCGCGAGATCGACGTCGAGGTCGAGCGGCACGAGCGCATCGTCAAGGAATACGGACTGTAGGAACTGTAGGGAGCGAGATGCTGCAGCGCTTCAGCCTCGAAGGCAAAGTGGCCGTCGTCACCGGCGCGTCTTCGGGGCTGGGCGTGGCGTTCGCCCGCGGTCTCGCCGAGGCCGGGGCCGACGTGGCGATCGGCGCCCGGCGCAAAGACCGGCTGGAGGAGACCCGCCTGCTGGTCGAGCGGACCGGCCGGCGGTGCGTGGCCGTCCCGACCGACGTGACCAGGCCGGAGGACTGCGAGGCGCTGGTCGCCGCCGCGGTGGCCGAGCTCGGCGCGGTCGACGTGCTGATCAACAACGCCGGGGTCGGCACGGCCGTGCCCGCCGTCCGCGAGACGCCCGCGGAGTTCCGCCAGGTCGTCGACATCAACCTGCACGGCACGTACTGGATGGCGCAGGCGTGCGCGCGGGTGATGCGGCCCGGCTCGTCGATCGTGAACATCGGCAGCATCCTGGGCGAGACCACGGCCGGGCTGCCGCAGGCCGCCTACAGCGCCTCCAAGGCGGCCGTCATCGGGCTCACCCGCGACCTGGCCCAGCAGTGGACTGGCCGGCGCGGCATCCGGGTCAACTGCCTGGAGCCGGGCTTCTTCGCCTCGGAGATGACCGAGCAGTACCAGCCCGGCTACCTGGAGCGGATGATGGAGCTGCGGGTGCCGATGAGGCGTCCAGGCGATCCGGAGGAACTGGTGGCCGCGGCGATCTTCCTGGCCAGCGACGCGTCGTCGTACATCACCGGGGTGACGCTGCCGGTCGACGGCGGGATCCTGATCACCTGAGCGGCCGGGCGCCGGGCGGCCTGAGCAGGGCCGCCACCAGCAACGCGATCGCCGCCATGAGCAGCGCGTTGATCGCCGAGGCCAGGTGGAACCCGTCGACGAACGCCGCCCGCGCGGCCGCGACCACCGCCGGGTCCGCGGTGCCGACCGCCGCGTGCAGGCTCTCGCGGGCCTGTTCCGGCACCTCGCCAGGCGGCAGCGCGGCCCGGTAGACGGCCGTGACGACGCTGCCGATGATCGCGATGCCGATCGCCCCGCCGAGCTGCGGCGCGGTGGACGCGATCGCCGCCGCCGCGCCGGCCCGCTCGGCCGGGGCCGCGCCGATGACCAGGTCCGTGGCCAGCGCCATCATCGGGCCGAGCCCGGCCGACACCACGACCGCCCCGGTGACCAGCACGCCCAGCCCGCCGCCCGTCTGGGTGAGCACGGCGAACCCGGCCGCCGAGACGGCCAGCCCGGCCCCGATCACGGTGGCGGGACGCACCACCCGGACGATCCTGGGCGCGAGCGTGGAGCCCACGATGACGCCCACCGCGGACGGCGCCGTCCACAGCCCGGCCTGCAGCGGCGACAGCCCGTGCACCAGCTGCAGGTACTGGGCCAGGGCGTAGTTCGAGCCCCACAACACGAAGATGCCCAGCGCCAGCGTGGCCGAGGCGGCGCCGAACGTCCTGTCGCGGAACAGCCGCACGTCGATGAACGGATCGGGCAGCCGGAGCTGCCTGCGGACGAACAGCCAGGCGGCGAGCGCCCCGGCCAGGACCGCCACGGCCGCGTAAGGCGCCGGCCCGCCGGCCGCGACCTGCTTGAGCCCGTAGATCACCGGGAGCACCGCGGCCAGTGACAGCAGCGAGCTGACCACGTCCAGCCTGCC
Source organism: Nonomuraea antri (assembly GCF_013283785.1). Classification (GTDB taxonomy): domain Bacteria; phylum Actinomycetota; class Actinomycetes; order Streptosporangiales; family Streptosporangiaceae; genus Nonomuraea; species Nonomuraea antri. The sequence continues at coordinate 28,921 of NZ_JABCPZ010000059.1, read as the reverse complement.
GCCGCCGGGATCGCGGTGCTCGGGCAGCAGCAGCGGCCCGACGATCACCAGCACCGCCATGACCGGCACCGCCGCCAGGAACGCCGACCCCCACCAGAAGCGCTCCAGCAGCCAGCCGCCGGCCAGCGGCCCGATCGCGGTGCCCGCCGAGACGGCGGCGACGATCACGCCGACCGCCACCGCGCGCTGGCGTGAATCCGTGAACATGGACGTGACCAGCGATAACGTCGAGGGCATCAGGGTCGCGCCGGTGACGCCCATGAGCGCGCGGGCGGCGATCAGGCTCCAGGCGTCCGGGGCGTAGGCGGCCAGCACCGAGGCGACACCGTACGCGGCCGCGCCGATCAGCAACAGCCGGCGGCGGCCGATCCTGTCGCCCCAGGCGCCCATCGTGATGAGCGAGCCGGACAGCAGGAAGGCGTAGACGTCCACGATCCACAGCAGTTGGGTGCTGCTCGCGCGCAGGTCCGCGCCGATGGCGGGCAGGGCCAGGTTGGTGACGGTCAGTTCCAGCGAGGCCAGCAGGGCGGGCAGCGCGAGCACGGCCAGCCCGATCCATTCGCGCCGGCCGGCCAGGGCGCGTGAGGTCGTTCGGGTCATGCGTCTCAGCGTGAAACCTCGACCAAGGATGAGGTCAAGGATCCGGCCGTCCGGAGCTCTTGTCCGTGGATGCGCAGGGCCTTATGTTCGTTGCGTAGTCCGGTATGTGTTGCGTATTAAGGAACAACCGGAGGGCTCATGGCGGGTTGGCCACGGCTGGTGATCATCGGAGCGGGCATCGTGGGCTGTGCCCTGGCCGACGAGCTCACCGAACGGGGGTGGACCGACGTCACCGTGGTCGAGCAGGGCCCGCTGTTCGCCGCCGGCGGGTCGAGCTCGCACGCCCCCGGGCTCGTCTTCCAGACCAACCCGTCCAAGGCCATGACGGAGTTCGCCGCCTACACAGTGCGCAAGTACACCGGTCTGTCGCTGCGCGGCACGCCGTGCTTCCTGCAGGTCGGCGGGCTGGAGGTGGCCACCACCGAGGAACGGCTGACCGACCTGAGCCGGCGGCGGGGCTGGGCCGAGTCGTGGGGCGTCGAAGGCCACCTGGTCGACGCCGCCCGATGCGCCGAGCTGTGGCCCGCGCTCGACCAGGGCCGGGTGCTCGGCGGCTACCACGTGCCAACCGACGGCCTGGCCGCCGCCGTGGCCTGCGGCGAGGCGCAGGCGCAGCGGGCGATGGAACGCGGCGCCGCGTTCCTGCCCGGGCACACCGTGGTCGGGCTCGAACAGCACGGCGGCCGGGTCACCGGCGTCGCGGTCGAGACGCGGGACGAGTACCGCGTCATCCCCGCCGACGTCGTGGTGTGCGCCGCCGGGTTCTGGGGCCCGTCGATCGGGGCGATGGCCGGGCTGCGGGTGCCGCTGCTGCCGCTGGCCCACCAGTACGCCAAGTCCGGCCCGATCAGGCTGCCCGGCACCGCGCCCATCCTCCGCCACCAGGACCGGGACCTGTACTTCCGGCTGCACGGCGACCGGGTCGGCGTCGGCTCGTACGCGCACCGGCCGATGCCGGTGGCCCAGCACGAGATCGTCTCCAAGGGCACGGTCATGCCGTCGGTGCAGGCGTTCACCGAGGCGGACTTCGACCCCGCCTGGCGCGACGCCGTCGAACTGCTCCCGGCCCTGGCCGAGACCAAGTACGAGGACGGCATCAACGGGATCTTCTCCTTCACCCCCGACGGGTTCCCGCTCATCGGCGAGGCGCCGGAGCTCGACGGGTTCTGGCTGGCCGAGGCCGTCTGGGTGACGCACTCGGCCGGGGTGGCCAAGGCCGTCGCGGAGCTGCTCGTCGCCGGGCATTCGAGCTTCGACCTGCACGAATGCGAGCTCAACCGGTTCGAGCCCGTGCAGCTGGCGCCGGCGTTCGTCGAGGAGCGGGGAAAGCAGAACTTCGTCGAGGTCTACGACGTCATCCACCCGCTGCAGCCGATGGAGTCGCCGCGCCCGATGCGGACCAGCCCGTTCCACGTCAGGCAGCGGGAGCTGGGGGCGTACTTCCTGGAGGCGGCCGGGTGGGAGCGGCCGCACTGGTTCGAGTCGAACGCGCTGCTGCTGGCGGGCCTGGACGAGCCGGGGCTCGGCGCGGCGTCACGCGACGCCTGGGCGAGCCGCCACTGGTCGCCCATCGCCGCCGCCGAGTCGCGGGCCACCAGGGAACAGGTCGCCCTGTACGACATGACCCCGCTCAAGCGCATCGAGGTCACCGGAGCCGGCGCGGCGACGTTCCTGCAGCGCATGACCACCAACAACGTGGACAAGAAGCCGGGCTCGGTCACCTACACGCTGCTGCTCGACGCGGCCGGCGGCATCAGGTCCGACCTGACCGTCGCCCGGCTGGACGACGACAGGTTCCAGATCGGCGCCAACGGCAACCTCGACCTCGACTGGCTGACCAGGCACGCGCCGGGCGGCGTGCACGTACGCGACATCACGCCGGGCACCTGCTGCATCGGGGTCTGGGGGCCGCGGGCCAGAGAGCTGGTGCAGCCGCTCACCGACCTCGACCTGTCGCACGCGAACTTCCGCTACTTCAGCTGCAGATCCGGATATGTCGGGCAGGTCCCGGTGCTGGCCATGCGGGTCTCCTACGTCGGCGAGCTGGGCTGGGAGCTCTACACCACCGCCGACCTGGGGCTCAAGCTGTGGGACACGCTCTGGGCCACCGGCCTGCCGATCGCGGGCGGCCGGGCCGCGTTCAACAGCCTGCGGGTGGAGAAGGGCTACCGGCTCTGGGGCGTGGACATGACGCCCGAGCACAACCCGTACGAGGCGGGGCTGGGGTTCGCGGTCAGGGACGACAAGGACTTCGTCGGTCGCGACGCGCTGTCCGCCGCGCACGCCAATGGGCTCACCCGCAAGCTCGTGCCGCTGCTCAGCGCCGAGGTGGTCATGGGCAAGGAGCCGGTACGGCACCAGGGCCGCACGGTCGGCTACGTCACCAGCGCCGCCTACGGCCACACGATCCAGCGGCCCATCGCCTACGCCTGGTTGCCGATCGAGCTGACCACCCCCGGAACACACGTGGAAATTTCGTACTTCGGGCGGCGGGTTCCCGCGGAGGTCGCCGCCGAGCCGCTGTTCGACCCCCAGATGGAGAAGATCCGCCGGTGACCCATCCCGACTTCCTCTGGCGCAACCCCGAACCCAGGCCCGCCTACGACGTCGTCATCGTCGGCGGCGGTGGGCACGGCCTGGCCACCGCCTACTACCTGGCCAGGAACCACGGCATCACGAACGTCGCCGTCCTGGAGAAGGGCTGGCTGGCCGGCGGCAACATGGCACGCAACACCACGATCATCCGCTCCAACTACCTGTGGGACGAGAGCGCGGCCATCTACGAGCACTCGCTCAAGCTGTGGGAGGGCCTGAGCGCCGAACTCGACTACGACCTGCAGTTCAGCCAGCGCGGCGTGCTCAACCTGGCGCACAACCTGGGCGACGTGCGCGAGGGCAGGCGGCGCGTCAACGCCAACCGGCTCAACGGCGTCGACGCAGAATGGCTGGAACCCGCAGAGGTGAAGAAGTTCTGCCCGATCATCAACGTGTCGGACCGGGCCAGGTATCCGGTCATGGGCGCCACGCTGCAACGGCGCGGCGGCATCGCCAAGCACGACCACGTGGCCTGGGCGCTGGCCCGCGCCGCCGACTCCCACGGCGTCGACCTGATCCAGGGCTGCGAGGTCACCGGGTTCGAGATCACCGGCGGCCGGGTGACGGCCGTGCGGACCTCGCGCGGCCGGATCGCGGCGGGCAAGGTCGCGCTCGCCTCCGCCGGGCACACCTCCGTGCTGGCCGAGCGGGCCGGGATCAGGCTGCCGCTGCAGTCGCACCCGCTGCAGGCGCTGGTCTCGGAGCTGCTGGAGCCGGTGCTCGACTGCGTGGTCATGTCGAACGCCGTGCACGTGTACGTCAGCCAGGCGCACAAGGGCGAACTCGTCATGGGCGCGGGCATCGACGCCTACAACTCCTACGGCCAGCGCGGCGCCTTCCACGTCATCGAGGCGCAGATGGCGGCGGCGCTGGAGCTGTTCCCGATCTTCAGCCGGGTCCGGGTGCTGCGTACCTGGGCCGGCATCGTGGACGTCTCACCCGACGCCTCCCCGATCATCGGCACCACTCCGGTGGACGGGCTGTACATCAACGCGGGCTGGGGCACCGGCGGCTTCAAGGCCACTCCGGGCTCCGGCTGGGTCTACGCGCACACGATCGCGCACGGCGCGCCGCATCCGCTGGCCGAGCCGTTCGCGCTGGAACGCTTCACCACCGGGGCGCTCATCGACGAGCACGGCGCGGCGGCGGTGGCGCACTGATGCTGCTCATCGACTGCCCGCACTGCGGCCCACGCGACGAGAACGAGTTCCACTACGGCGGCCAGGCCGGCATCGCCTACCCCACCCGGCCGGTGACCGACGAGGAGTGGGCCGAGTACGTGTTCCTGCGCGACAACCCCAAGGGCTGGTTCCACGAGCGCTGGTTCCACGTGCACGGCTGCCGCGCCTGGTTCGGCGTCGAACGCCACACCGTCACCCACGAGATCAGGAAGCCCCGATGAGGTTCACCTTCGACGGCCGGTCCTACGCGGGGGAGCCGGGCGACACGCTGGCCGCCGCGCTGCTGCGCAACGGCGTGCGCGTGGTGGGCCGCAGCGTCGAGCACGGCCGACCGCGCGGCGTCTTCTCCGCCGGTCCCGAAGAGCCGAACGCCCTGGTCAGGGTGGGCGCCGACCCGATGCTGGCGGCCACCACGGTGGAGCTGCACGAGGGGCTGGCGGCGTGGAGCCTGCGCGGCAAGGGCCGCATCGATCCCGACGCCGTGGACGAGCGCCGCTGCGACAAGGGCTACCTGCACTGCGACGTGCTCGTGGTGGGCGGCGGCCCGGCCGGGCTGTCGGCGGCGCTGGCCGCGGGCCTGGCCGGGGCCAGGGTGATCCTGCTGGACGACCAGCCGGTGCTCGGCGGCGACCTGCTCAACGGCAGGACCAGGCTCGACGGCGCGCCCGCGCTCGACTGGGCCGGCGCGACGTCCGCCCGGCTGGCCGATCTGCCCGAGGTCAGGGTGCTGACCAGGACCACCGCCATCGGCTACTACGACCACAACTATCTGGTGGCCGTGCAGCGGCGGGCGCGCGGCGAGCGGCTGTGGCACCTGCGGGCCCGGCGCGTGGTGCTCGCCACCGGCGCGCACGAGCGATCGGTCGCCTTCCCCGGCAACGACCTGCCCGGCGTGATGCTGGCCGGCGCCGCCCGCGCCTACGCCAACAGGTACGGCGTGCGGGCCGGACGGCGCGCGGTGGTGTTCGCCTGCGCCGACTCCGGCTACGAGGCCGCACGCGACCTGTCGGCGGCCGGCGTCGAGGTGGTGGCCGTGGTCGACCCGCGCCCCCAGGGCCTGCCCATGGACGTGGAGGTGCTGGCCGGGCAGCTGGTCACCGAGGCCGTGGCCGACGCCGGCGGGCTGCTGGCCGGGGTCCGGGTGGGCGAGCGGATCATCGAGGCCGACCTGCTGGCGGTGGCCGGCGGCTGGAACCCGGCCGTGCACCTGTTCAGCCAGTCGCAGGGGCGGGCCGGGTTCGACGAGGACTTGCAGGCGTTCGTGCCGGGGGAGCCGGCGCAGGCGCAGCGCTCGGCCGGCGCGTGCGCGGGCCGCTACGCCACCGCGCTCGTCATCGCGGACGGCCACGCGGCAGGCGCGGAGGCCGCCGAACTGGCCGGGTTCGAGCGCGGTCCCGCGCCCCGCGTCCCCGAGAGCGACGAGGACGTGCCGCGCCCACCGGCCGCGCTCTGGCTGACCGGGACCCGGGGCGAGCAGCCCGCCTTCGTCGACCTCCAGCGCGACGTCACCGTCGACGACGTGGCCAGGGCCGCGGGCACCGGCATGCGCTCGGTCGAGCACGTCAAGCGCTTCACCACCGCGGGCACCGGCGCCGACCAGGGCAAGACGTCGGGCGCGGTGGTGGTGGGCGTGATGTCCGCGCTGCTCGGGGCGAGCCCCGGCCAGGTGGGCACGACCACGTTCCGCCCGCCGTACACGCCGGTCTCCTTCGCCACCCTCGCCGGACGCGACCGCGGCGAGCTGTCCGACCCGGTCAGGACGACGTCCATGCACGCCTCGCACGTGGCGCGCGGCGCCGTGTTCGAGGACGTCGGCCAGTGGAAACGCCCCTGGTACTTCCCCCAGGACGGCGAGTGCATGGCCGAGGCGGTGCGGCGCGAATGCCGGGCGGCCCGCACCGGCATCGCCGCCATGGACGCCTCCACCCTCGGCAAGATCGACATCAGAGGCGCCGACGCGGGCGAGTTCCTGGACCGGATCTACACCAACACCTACTCCACGCTCGCCGTCGGCGCCTGCCGCTACGGCCTGATGTGCACCGCCGACGGCATGGTCTTCGACGACGGCACCACGACCAGGCTCGCCGGCGACCACTACCTGATGACCACGACCACCGGCAAGGCCGCCGCCGTGCTCGACTGGCTGGAGGAGTGGCGTCAGACCGAATGGCCGTCGCTGGACGTCTCGTTCACCTCCGTCACCGACCACTGGGCGACGGTCGCCGTCGTCGGCCCGCGCGCCCGCGAGGTCATCGCGGCGATCGCGCCGGGCGCGGTGGACCTGGCCTTCATGCGCTACGCGGGCACGCCGGTGCTGGGCGTGGCCGGCCGGGTGTTCAGGATCAGCTTCTCCGGCGAGCTGGCGTACGAGGTGAACGTGCCCTGGCGCTACGGCCGGGCGCTGTGGGAGGCCGTGCTGGGGCTGGGCGCGACCCCGTACGGGACGGAGACCATGCACGTGCTGCGGGCCGAGAAGGGCTTCGCGATCGTCGGGCAGGAGACCGACGGCACGGTCACGCCGCAGGACCTGGGGATGTCGTGGATCGTGGCCAAGCGCAAGCCGGACTTCGTGGGCAAGCGCTCGCACGCCAGGCCCGACACCGCCAGGGACGGGCGCAAGCGGCTGGTCGGCCTGCTCACCGACGACCCCGCCGCCTTCGTGGATGAGGGCGCGCAACTGGTCGCCGAGCACGCCGGGAGCGTGCCGCCGGTGCCGATGCTCGGGCACGTGACGTCGAGCTATCGCAGCGCGGTGCTCGGCCGCACGTTCAACCTGGCCATGGCCAGGGACGTGACGCCCGGCGACCGGCTCACGGCCGTCTCGAACGGCACGGCGCACGCGGTGACGGTGGTCGAACCGGTCTTCTACGACCCAGGCAACGCCCGCCGCGACGGCGACCCGCTCACCGAGCCCGCCGCGACTCCGGTGGAGGCGGCGCGGCCGGAGTTCGCCGGGGCCGCCTTCGCCGCGCGGTTCGCCGCGGCGAGCACGCCGGGGCTGCGCCTGCGCGAGGTGCCCGGCGTCCCGATGTGGGAGGTGCGCGGGGCCGAGGCCGACGGGCTGTCGCTGGGTCCCGGGTGGTGGCTGGTGACGGGCGCCGCCGAGCCGGGCCCCGGCTGGGTGGACGTGTCGGACCAGCGCACGATCATCGAGCTGGCCGGCCCGGCGGCCCTGGACGTGCTGATCACCGGCTGCCCGATCGACCTGCACCCGGCGGTGTTCACCGGCCACGCCCAGACGTTGCTGGCCAAGGTCCCGGTCATCCTGCGGCGCATCGGGACCGACACGTATCAGGTGCTGGTCAGGTCCTCTTTCGCCGGTTATCTGGCCGAGTGGCTGCTCGACGCCGTTGACGGGTACTTCTATACCTAGACTTTACGAAATCAGGAGTCTGGGGGTTCGGGGTGCGTGTTCGGGCGTTCTTGGCAGGTTTGTCGACGGCGGTGATGCTCACCGGCTGTGCTGGTCTGGACGTGCAGTCCGCCGGCCCGGACACCGCGGGAGGAGGTAAGGCCGACAAGGGCGAGGTCGCGGACGCCCGCAAGAAGCTGGCCGACCTGGCGGTCAAGGGCCGCGCGCCGAAGACCGGCTTCGACCGCGACGAGTTCGGCCCGGCCTGGGCCGACGTCGATCGCAACGGCTGCGACACCCGTAACGACATACTCAAGCGGGACCTGGAGGACGAGACGTTCAAGCCGGGCACCCACGACTGCATCGTGCTGACCGGCACGCTGCGCGACCCGTACGGCGGCAAGACGATCGACTTCAAGCGTGGCCAGGACACCAGCATGGACGTCCAGATCGACCACCTGATCCCGCTGTCGGACGCCTGGCAGAAGGGCGCCCAGCGGTGGAGCGAGACCAAGCGCAAGGAGTTCGCCAACGACCCGCTGAACCTGCTGGCCGTGGACGGGCCGCTGAACAACCAGAAGAGCGACGCCGACGCCGCCACCTGGCTGCCGCCGCGCAAGGCGTACCGGTGCGCCTACATCAGCAGGCAGATCGACGTGAAGGCGAAATACGAGCTCTGGGTCACCGCGGCGGAGAAGAGCGCGATGGAGACCATTCTCGACGCGTGCTAGGAGAAATTTCCACTTATGCGTCCTTTGACGCATAAGTGCTCTTATGTGTCTTTTGGCACGGTTAATTGAGCAAGATGGCGGTTTTATCTGTGTGCAAGCCGGTGCGGGCCACAAGCGCGCGCCGGGAACCATTTCAAGGTCAAGGACACAGATCATGCGTTCCGCTAAGCAGCTTACCCGACTGACGCTCCTGACAGCGGCCTCCGCCGCGGTGCTCGGCCTATCGGCCGGACCCGGTCACGCGGCCTCACCCGGCACCGTCGACCTGACGAACGGGAAGATCACCTACACCGCCGGCGTCGGCGGGATCAACAGCGCTTCGCTCACCGTCTTCAACGGCCTCATCACCGTCTTCGACACCGAGCCGCTCAACTTCACCGGCGACTGCCAGCGGCTCAGCCCGCGCGCCATCACCTGCGGCACCACCGCCACGCAGTTCGAGGCCGACCTCGGCGACATGAACGACTCCTTCAGCGTCGGCGTCAACTTCCCCGGCAAGGTCAACGGCGGCGACGGCAACGACACGCTCATCGGCAGCACCAAGCAGAACGCCCCGCGCGCGATCACCTGGCTAGGCGGCACCGGGACCGACACGATGTCGTACAAGAGCAGCGAGCTGTCGGTGCGGGTCAGCCTGGACGGCGTCGCCAACGACGGCCGCAACATCGACGCCGACAACGTCGGCGGCGACGTGGAGAACATCGTCGGCACCACGCTCGGCGGCGACGTGCTGGTGGGCAACTCGGGCAGGAACGTGATCGACGACGCCGGCGGCGCCGGTGACAGGCTCATCGGCCTGGGCGGCAACGACCAGCTCCTGGCCAAGGACCTGGCCAAGGACACCGAGCTGAACTGCGGCCTGGGCGTCGACGAGGTCATCAGGGACAAGGCCCCGCTCGACCCCACGCCGTTCAGCTGCGAGACCGACCGGCAGTTCTGACCGGCCCTGCTGTTCTCTGCGTTCTGGCCGCTCCTCCTGCCGTCCGGCGCGCGCCGGACGGCAGGGCGTCCCCCCGGAGGGTCGGTCAGTCGTCGTCGTGGTCGTCGTGCTTGCCGTCGTGCTTGTCGTCGTCGTCGGCGTGCTGGTCGTGGTCGAGCAGCTTGCCGCTGGCGGAGTCGATGTCCAGCTCGTGCTCCGTGCCGGACTTGACCAGCTCGACCTCCCACACGTCCGGCCGGGTGCCGCGGCGGTCGTGCTCGACCCCGCGCACCCAGGCCCCGGGGACCTCCCGGTGCGCGATCTCGATGGCCTGCTCCGCGGTGACCTTCGGCGCGGGGGCCGGGGCGGCGGTGGCGGCGTAGGCGGCCCCTCCGCCCGCGACCAGGACGACGGCGCCGGCACCGGCGGCCAGGAACTTCTTGTTGATTCTCATGTCTGCAAAGAAACCGCGAATGATGGTAATCGCACGCTAAGGAGCAGTTAACACCACGTCAACGCGTGCCCCGCCGCCCGGCGGCGCGGCGACGGACAGCCGTCCGCCGGTGGACTCGGCCGTGCGCCTGGCGATGTCGAGCCCGAGACCGGTCGAGCCGGCCCCGCTGGTGCCCCGGTCGAGCAACGAGGGGTCGAACCCGGGCCCGGAGTCGGCGACCGTCAGCAGGGCGCCGTCCGGGTGAGACGCGAGACGTACGGACATGGCCACCCCCTCCGGGGTGTGCGCGAAGACGTTGCCGAGCAGGGCGTCGACACAGGCGGCCAGGTCCGCGGCGCTCACCCGCACCGGCAGCGGGCCGTCGGGCAGGGCGACCTCGACCTGCCTGCCCTGGTCCTCGGCCAGTACCGACCAGAAGCGGATCCGGTCACGCACCACCTCGGTCGCGTCGCAGGCGCCGCGCTCGGCCGTGCGGCGGCGGGCCTCGGTGATGACGGCGCTGACCGCGCGTTCCAGGTCGTCCACCCTGGCACCCAGCCTGGCGGCCTCCTCGGGGTCACGCAGCGACTCGGCGTCCAGGCGCAGGCCGGTCAGCGGCGTACGCAGGCGGTGCGAGAGATCGGCCGCAGACTCGCGCTCGGCCGCGAGCAGGTCGCCGATGCGCCCGGCCAGATGGTTGAGCGCGAGCGCCACGGAACGGACCTCGGGCGGACCGCCTGGCTCGGCCCTGGCCGCCAGGTCGCCGCCGGCCAGCCGGTGCGAGACCTTGGCCAGCCCGTCCACCGGCCGGGTGACGGCCAGCGCCAGCCGGTCGGCCAGCACGATGCCCAGCACCACCAGCGCCAGCCCGAGCAGCAGCAGCGCCAGCCAGGCCGCGCCCACGCCGCGCGTCAGCTCCGCCTCGCTCACGAACACCCTGACCACGGCCGTGCCCTGCGGCGACTGCGCCGACATCAGGACCTCCCTGCCGCCCTCGACCTCGGCCGTGACGCTGCGGCCCGTTGCGGCCAGCCGCACCGCGTCGGAACGCCGGGCCGGCACGCCCACGGTCTGCCCGCCGGGCAGGAAGACCGTCACGGGACCCGACGCCTGCTGCGCGGCCAGCGCCGGATCGGGCGACACGGCCACGGACTCGGCCGCCGCGGTGGCCCGGCTCATCGCGCCGTTCTCGGCCACGGCGCGGATCAGCAGCGCCATCGGCACCAGCAGCGCGATCAGCACCAGCGAGGTCGTCGCCGCCACCAGCAGCGCCAGCCACCGTCTCACGCCGCCCCCAGCGGCGTCGGCCACCGTCTCACGTCGCCCCCAGCAGCGCCGAACACCGTCTCACGTCGCCGCCCTGGTCACGCGGGCTCCGTCAGTTTGACCCCGACGCCGCGCACGGTGTGCAGGTAGCGCGGTTCCGCCGCGGTCTCGCCGAGCTTCCTGCGCAGCCACGACAGGTGCACGTCCACCGTCTTGTCGGCGCCGCCGTAGGGGAGCTGCCACACCTCCGTCAGCAGCTCGCGCTTGGTGACGACCTCGCCGGGACGCGCGGCCAGGTAGTGCAACACGTCGAACTCGCGCGGCGTCAGGTCCAGCGGCGCGCCGTCGAGCGTGGCCGTGCGGGCGCGCGGATCCACCCGCAGCGCCCCCACCTGCAACGGCTCCGGCGCGGCGCCGCCCGTCCTGCGCAGCACCGCCCTGATCCTGGCGTCGAGCTGCGCCGCGCTGTACGGCTTGACCACGTAGTCGTCGGCCCCCGCGTCCAGCACCGGCACCATCTCGGCGTCGCCGTCGCGGGCGGTCGCCACGATCACCGGGATACGGCTCACCGCGCGCAACATCCGCAGCAGCTCCGCGCCGTCGAGGTCGGGCAGCCCCAGGTCGAGCACGATCAGGTCAGGACGATCCTGGACGGCGAGCCGCAACCCGTCCATGGCCGTGGGGGAGGAGGAGACGGCATGGCCGAGCTCCCGCAGACCCCTGGTCAGGGCCATGCGGATCGCCACGTCGTCCTCGATGAGCAGGATGTCAGCCATTACCCCAAACCGTAGCCCGGCGCGGGGGCCGCGGCGGGCCGCCTTATCGTCGTCTTAACCCGGTCTTAGCCCGGCGTGGGGGAAGCTGGAGCGGTGAAGCGACTCGTGCTGGCCTGGGCCGTCACCGCCATCGCCGCCACCGGCGCGGGAGTGGCGGTGCTCGGCCTGCTCGGCACCGGGCTGAGCGGCACGTCCCAGCGGGTGATCAGCCAGCCGGAGGCCCGCGCCGCCCTGGCGTCGGCGACGGCGACCGTCACCGTTACCGCCACTCCCACGCCCACTGCCACTGCCACCGCCACTCCCACCGACGGGCCGAGTGCGGAGCCGTCGGCGGCGGGCCGGTTGCTGCGCAGCGCCGGCGGCACCGTGGTGGCCACCTGCGCGGGCGATCTCGTCACCCTCCGCTCGTGGAGCCCGGCGCAGGGCTACTCGGTGGACGGCGTCGAGCCCGGCCCGGCCACCACGGCCAAGGTCGAGTTCGAACCGGACGAGGGCGACGACGTGGAGCTGAGGATCACCTGCGTGTCGGGCCGCCCGGTCGCCCGCAGAACCTGACCGCGCGCTGTCACGCCTCCGCGCTCAGCACGCGCCGTCACGCCTCCGCGCTCAGTGCCGCCTTGGTCAGCTCGGCCTGCCGCCTGATCTGGGCGAGCACGATCGGGTTCAGTCCCTTCGACTCGAACACGGCCACCATCTCGTCGAGCACCGCGTTCGCCCGTCCCAACTCGCCCTGCCTGGCCTCGGCCCTGGCCAGGCGGCGCATCACCAGGTTCAGCGTGATGTTGTCGATGCGGGCCTCGCGGGCCACCGCCGTGAGCTGCTCGATGCCCTGCTTGGGGTCGGGCGGCCTGACCCGCAGCCGGCTGCCCGGCGTCAGCGCCTTGAACTCGCGTTCGGCGTTGAGCCCCTTGACCATGCGGGCGTACGTGGTCAGCGGGTGCGTGCCGTACCTGTCGATCAGCTCGTCGAGCGCCGCGTTGCCCGCGCGCAGCACCGGCGAGTCCGAGCCGAGCAGCGAGAACAGCTTGCCCTGGTCCTCGCCCAGCATCAGCTCGGCGACCCGGTGGTCGTCGCCGGTTACCGGGTAGCCGACCCTGATCAGGCAGTCGGGCGAGACGATGCGCGAGCCGTCGGCGGCCACGTACTGGGCGCGCACGTGATAGTCGCCGGGCTGCTGGAAGTAGTGACCGTCGCGGCCGTGCCCGATGTAGGCGCTGCGGTACATGGCCGGGTTGCCCGCGTCGAGCCGCACCGACGTCGCGGTGTCGACGCAGTGCCTGATCATCGGCCGGTACAGCACGGTCCCGCCGCCTGGACGGGTGATGCACACCTGGGTGAACTCGGTGTCGGGATGCAGGTGGCCGTGCGCCACGCGCGGCTCGCCCGCGCACGACAGCCGCAGCTCGACCACCACCGGCTCGCCGAACGCGAACGACTCCTTGGCCCGCAGCTCCAGCCGCAGCCCGGAGTGGTCCTCGACGGGCTGCTCGAACGGCTCGATCTCGGCCGCCCCGGTGCCGAACGCGTTGGCGCCCATCGCCACGTCGCGGTAGAAGCCGTGGCGCAGGTGCACCAGCTCGGCCTCGGTGAACTGGAACGGGAACGCCGCCCAGTAGCCGGGCTCGCCGCCCGGCTGGTAGTTCTGCACGTAGTTCATCCACGACAGGTCGCCGAACCCGCCGTGCGGCCCGAGCGGCTGCGGCGGCCTGGCCAGGTTCTTCTGCCAGGAGTGCAGCAGGTTGAACGCGTGCCCGAGTTCGTGCACGTACGTGCGTAACTGGGCCCGCTGCGCCTGCGGCGAGTCGCCCTTGATCGCGTCGTAGAACACGGCCGCGCCCTGCCGCTGGTGGCCGTCGTTGTAGTCGAACATGATGCCCCGGTAGCCGCCCACGTGCTTGTCGGCGACCAGCAGCCACACCCGCCACGCCACGGCGTCGCCGAACCTGCTGAACTGCTGGGTCATCGCGTGGTGCAGCTCGGCGTCGTCCCAGGCCAGGTCGGCGCCCGAGCCGTCGACCGGGATCACGCCCGGCTCGGCCACGGTCAGCTCGACGCCCGCCTCGGCCCACGCCGCCGCCACGTCCAGCGGGCGCGCCGGCGAGCCGGTCGGCCCGGGCAGGGTGCCCGTGTCGTACGAGACGAACGGCACGGTCCCCAGCACCGAGTCCTGTTCGAGCAGCACGCTGCGGAAGAACGGCGAGGCGAACGCCACCTCGTACGTCCGCCCGGCCACCTCGGCCCGCCCCGACCCGCCGGTGATCGTGATGCCGACGTCCTTGGCCGGGGTGGCGAACGTGAAGACGCCCCGGCCCTCGATGCGCGCCTGCTCGCCCTCGGCCTGGACGGTGGGGGAGCCGACCACGAACGAGCCGGCGTACGAGGTCGTCGCGCCGGCCACGGTGAACAGGTCACCGCTGACCCGCCCGGTCGGACGGGTGCCGTCGACGTCGACCCTGAGCTCCAGCCGCGAGTCGCCGTCCTGTCCCTGGTACAGCCCGCTGATCATGGCAGCTCCCTGGGGAATCGTCGTCCTACCCGGGAGACTTCTCCCGACGACCCGCCATGTCAACGGCTCCCGCGCACCTGCAGCGCCGCGAGCAGTTCCTCGGAGGCCTTGGTGATTGTCTCAACGGCCCGGTCGAACGCCTCGGCGTTGTGCGCGGCGGGCGCGCGGAATCCGGAGATCTTCCTGACGTACTGCAGAGCCGCGGCGCGGACGTCCTCTTCCGTGACGTCCTCGGTGTACGGCGGGCGAAGTGTCTTGATGCTCCTGCACATGCCTCAACGGTAATAGCCGATTCGCTGGCTTATCTCCCGCGCGCCCTCGGCGAGCAACGCGCCCACCTCGGGCAGCCGCTCGGGCGTCAGCCGGTACGACGGCCCCGACGCGCTCACGGCGGCCACCACGGCCCCGTCGCCGCCCCGGATCGGCGCGGCCACCGCGTTCAGCCCGACCTCCAGCTCCTCCACGGTGACGGCCCAGCCGCGCTGCCTGATCTCCTCCAGCCCGAGCGCGGCGGCCGAGGTGATCGTACGCGGGGTGTAGCGTTCCAGTTCGGCCGCCAGCAGCAGCGCGCCGAAGGCCAGCAGCACCTTGCCGCTGGAGGTGGCGTGCGAGGGGGTGCGCTGGCCGACCCAGTTGTGCCCGCTGATCGCGGCCGGTCCGCGGACCTGGCTGACGTTCACCGCGTCGCCGTCCTGGGGCACCGCGATGTTGACGGTCTCGCCGATGGACTCGGCCAGGCGCAGGCACACCGGCCGGCTCTCGCGCGACAGGTCGAGCTGGGCGGTGGCGGCCCCGGCCAGGCGTACGACGCCGAACCCGAGCCGGTAGCGCCCCCGGTCGCCGCTCTGCTCCACCAGGCCGCCCTGCTCCAGCGCGGCCAGCAGCCGGAACGCGGTGGACTTGTGCACGTCGAGCTCGATCGCGAGGTCCGTCACCCGCGTCGCGCCCTCACGGGCCAGGATCTCCAGGATCGCGATGGCCCGATCGACGGACTGAACCGAGCTGTTGCTCATAGCGCAACAGGATAATCTGTCGGCGGGCTGTGAGAGCCTCGATTCCATGGCAGAGACAATCGGTCATCCCGATGGCGCGCCCTGCTGGGCGCAGCTGCTCACCCGAGACGCCGGCGCCGCCGAGCGCTTCTACGCCGGGCTGTTCGGCTGGGAGTGCCGCGACCGGGGCGGCTGGGCGATGTGCCTGCTGGGCGGCCGCCCGGTGGCCGCCATCACCCCTGATCCGGCCGCCGACCGCGCGGCCTGGACGGTCCATCTGGCCACCGCCGACCTCACCGCCGCGCTGGCCAGGGTCGAGGCCGGGGGCGGCAAGCCGCTCGAAGGCCCGGTCCAAGGCACGGTCGAGGGCCACGCTGAGGGCTACGCGCTGGTCGCCGACCCGGCCGGGGCCACGTTCGCGCTGTTGCAGCCCGGCGCGTTCGCCGGGGCCGGCGCGCTGGCCGAGCCGGGCGCGATGAGCTGGGCCGAGGTCAACGTGCCCGACGGCTCGGCCGCCGACGCCTTCTACACCGCGCTCTTCTCCTACGAGCACGAGCAGGTGCCCGGCGGCATCGACTACGCGGTCTACTCCGCCGGCGGCCGGGCCGTGTCCGGGCGGCTGCTCATGGACGAGCACTGGGCGGGCGTGCCGCCGCACTGGATGATCTACTTCGACGTGGCCGACCTCGCCGCCGCCACGGCCAAGGTGGCCGAGCTGGGCGGGGCGGTCCCGGTGCCCGCGTTCGACACGCCGCACGGCCGGCTGGCCGTCGTCAACGACCCGACCGGCGGCTTCCTCACCCTGCGCCAGCCCGCGGGTCCCGAACACGCCTAGGGCGGGCTGAGTTCGGCGCCGAAGTCGAGCGCGATCTTCCGCATGCCCTCGGCCAGTTCGTCGCGGTCCAGCGCGTCGATGCGCTCGGCCGGGCCCGACACCGACATGGCCGCGATCACCCGGTCTCCGTCCCACACCGGCACCGCCAGGCAGTGCACGCCCAGCTCCTCCTCGCCCAGGTCCATCGCGTAGCCGCGAGACCTGACCAGGTCGAGCTCGGTGCGCATGGCGGCGACGTCGGTGATGGTGTTCGGCGTGCGCCGCGGCATGCCCGTACGCTCGAAGACCGTGACCGCCTCGGCGGCCGGCCGCCAGGCCAGCACCACCTTGCCCACGGCCGTGCTGTGCGGCAGCACCCGCCTGCCGACCTCGGCGAACATGCGCAGCCTGCGCGGCGAGGGCACCTGCGCCACGTAGACGATGAAGTCGCCTTCGAGCACGGCCAGGTTCGCGGTCTCGCCCGACAGCTCCACCATCCTCGACAGGTACGGCTGCGCCCACACCGCGACCATGCTCTCGGCGATGCCGCCCAGCCGGACCAGGCCGCCGCCCAGCGCGTAGCGCCGGTCCGACTCCTGGCGCACGTACCCGCGTGACAGCAGGGTCTGCAACAGCCGGTGAATGGTCCCGTACGGCAGCCCGGTCCTGGCCGCGATCTCCGACAGCCCGGCCTCGCCGCCGTGCTCGGCCAGCGCCTCGAGCACGTCGAGCGCTCGCTCGACCGACTGCACGCTCACGCGCACACCCCCGATTCCCCGTTCACAGGCGCACCCCGCGCAGCGAGGCGTCCAGCACCTCGGCCGTGTGCGCCACCTTGATGTCCGCCCCGCCTCTGCGCATCGCGGCCGCGATCTGCATGGTGCAGCCGGGGTTGGCCGACACCAGCAGCTGCGCGCCGGTCGAGCCGACGGCTTTGGCCTTCCTGTCGCCCAGGTCGCGGGCCGCCTCGGGCTGGAAGATGTTGTACGTGCCCGCCGAGCCGCAGCAGATCGCCGACTCGGGAACCTCGCGCAGCTCCAGCTCCGGGATGGCCGACAGCAGCTCGCGCGGCTGCGCCCGGACGCCCTGCGCGTGGGCCAGGTGGCAGGCGTCGTGGTAGGCGACGGTCAGCGGCAGCGGATGCCGCTCGGCCACGGGTCCCAGCTCGGCCAGGAACTCCGACAGGTCGGCGACCCGGAACCCGGGCTCGGCGCCGAGCAGGTCGCGGTATTCCTTCATGGACGATCCGCACCCGGCCGCGTTGACCACGACCGTGTCGACTCCGGCCCGCTCGAACGCCCTGATCGTCCGCCTGGCGAGCCGTTTCGCCTGGTCGGTACGTCCGGAATGGACGCTGAGCGCGCCGCAGCACCCCTGGCCCGGCGGGATGAGCACGTCGCAGCCCTCCAGCGCGAGCACCCGCGCGGTGGCCGCGTTGACCTGCGGGAAGAACTCGCCCTGCACGCAGCCGGTGAGCATCCCCACCACCGCGCGGCGCTCACCCCTGGCCCGCACCAGCCGGGGCAGCCGCTGGCGGCGCGTCACCCGGGGCGCGAGCGCGGCCATCGCCCCGAGGCTCGGATGCGCCCGCGCCAGGAACGGCGCCAGCCGCCCGGCCAGCCCCATCCCCGGGCGCAGCAGCCTGAGCCTGCGCGGGTAGGGGAACAGGCCGAACACCAGGCCGCGCACGGCACGCTCCTGCGGGTCGCGCACGTGCGTGCGTTCCACCTCGGCCCTGGTCAGCTCGATCAGCCGGTCGTACTTCACCCCGGAAGGGCAGGCCGTGACGCAGGCCATGCAGCCCAGGCAGGCGTCGAAGTGCCCGGCCATCTCCGGGGTCACCGGAGTGCCCTCGACGTGCTGTCGCATCAGGTGGATCCGGCCGCGCGGCGAGTCCATCTCCTCGC
The DNA here is from genome assembly GCF_013283785.1 of Nonomuraea antri. Lineage (GTDB taxonomy): Bacteria > Actinomycetota > Actinomycetes > Streptosporangiales > Streptosporangiaceae > Nonomuraea > Nonomuraea antri. Next base: position 10,849 of record NZ_JABCPZ010000059.1, on the reverse strand, counting down.
CCCACAACACGTACGTGGGGCAGGTGGGCAGGCAGAACCCGCAGTGCACGCAGTCGTTGATCAGTTTCGGGTCCACTTCAGATGCCTCCCGTGAACCGGCCGGGAGACATCCTGCGCCCCGGGTCGAACCGTTCCTTGACCCGCCGCATCAGCGGCAGGGCGCTCACCTGCCCCCACCGGTCGACGTCGTCGTGCGGCGTGGCGAGCACGACCACCCGGCCGCCCAGCGGTTCGAGCCGTTCGCGCAGCCCGGCGACCGCGGCGTTCAGCGCGCCGGGCTCGATGTCGCCCCACAGCTCCAGGCGGAAGCGGCCGCGCGCGGACGAGCCGCGCGGCGAGAAGCCGGTGCCGGCGACCTCGGCCAGCACCCGGCCGGCGCACGCGGGCGGGAAGCGCAGCTCGATCAGCAGGTCGTCGTTGAGGACCAGGCCCCACCACTCGGGCGGTTCGGTGGTCAGCGTGCCCCGGCCGAGCACGTCGCGCAGGGCCAGCGCGCGCTGCTCGGCCGCCGCGCCCTCCACCAGCACGGCCAGCGTCGCCTGGCGGCCGTCCAGGCAGTCGATCTCGACCGCGGCCGGCTCGGCCTGAGCGGCGGCCAGCGCGCCGAGCAGGTCGTCGGACAGCTCGGCCGCCCTGGTTTCGGCGACCAACCAGCGGCGGTCGGCAGGCAGCGGGTGCAGGCGGAACGTGGCCTCGGCGATCACGCCGAGCGTGCCGTACGAGCCGGTGAACAGCTTGCCCAGGTCGTAGCCGGCGACGTTCTTGACCACCTTGCCGCCCGACCTGGCGATCGTGCCGTCGGGCAGCACGACCGTGATGCCGATGAGCAGGTCGCGGGCGCCGCCGTGGCGGAACGCGCGCGGGCCGTCCGTCGCGGTCGCCAGCGTGCCGCCGACCGTCGTGTGCTCGGTGAACGGCACGTCCAGCGCCAGCTCCTGGCCCTCGCCCGCCAGGGTCTCGGCCAGCGCGGACATCGTCACCCCGGCCTGCACCCGCACCACGAGGTCGCCCGCGGCGTGTTCCAGGATCTCGTTCATGCAGCACAGGTCGAGCAGCACGTCGCACCGCTCGGGCGGGTGTCCCCAGTGCAGCTTGGTGCCGCCGCCGGCGGGGACCACCGCGAGGTCGTGCTCGGCGCAGGCACGCAGGACGGCGGCGATCTCCTCGACGGACTCGGGGAGCGCCACCCAGCGCGGCCGAACGCCGGCCACCGCGTCGTCGGCGCCGGCCCGCCTGAGGGTCACACCCGTGCGCGAGAGCGCCTCGTCGGGCATCAGAACTGTTCCGCCTTCCCCGACATCAGAACTGTTCCGCCTTTCCCGACTCGACCAGCGGATGCACGCCTTTGCGTACCCCGGGGACCTCGCCGCACAGCCGGGGCGTGGGGAACACCTTGCCCGGGTTCGACAGGCCGCGCGGATCGAACGCGCACCGGACGAGCTGCATCGTGTCCAGGTCATCGTCCGTAAACATTTTGGGCATATATCGGGATTTATCCACCCCAACCCCGTGCTCGCCCGTGATCGAGCCGCCGTGCTCGATGCACAGGTCCAGGATCGCGCCGGAGACCGTCTCCGCCCGCTCGGCCGCGCCAGGCTCGGCGTCGTCGAACAGCACCAGCGGATGCAGGTTCCCGTCTCCGGCGTGGAAGACGTTGGCCACCCTGATGCCGTGCTCGGCCGACAGCCGGTCGATGGCGGCCAGCACCGCGGGCAGCGACGTCCTGGGCACCACCCCGTCCTGGACGATGTAGGCCGGGCTGATGCGCCCGACCGCCGCGAACGCCGACTTGCGGCCCTTCCAGATCGCCGCCCGCTCCTCGGCGCCTGCGGCCACCCGCAGCTCGAACGCCGCCGAGCAGATCTCCCTGAGCTGCTCGAACTGCCCGGCCACCTCGGGCTCGGGCCCGTCGAGCTCCACGATCAGCACCGCGCCGGCCCCGCGCGGGTAGGAGCAGGCCACGGCCGCCTCGGCGGCCTCGATGGACAGCGCGTCCATCATCTCGATCGCGGCGGGCACGATGCCCGCGCCGATGATCGCCGAGACCGCCTTGCCGCCCTGCTCGATGCTCTCGAACGCGGCCAGCACCGTGGTGACGGCCTGCGGCGCGCGGCTGAGCCGGACGGTGATCCTGGTGGCGATGCCGAGCGTGCCCTCCGCGCCGACGAACGCGCCGAGCAGGTCGTAGCCGGGGTCCATCCGGTCGAGCGTGACCAGGTCGCCCTCCGGCGTGACGATCTCGCACGCCTCGACATGATTGACGGTGAAGCCGTACTTGAGGCAGTGCGCGCCGCCCGAGTTCTCCGCCACGTTGCCGCCGATCGAGCAGATCTGCTGGCTGGAGGGGTCGGGGGCGTAGTAGTAGCCCTGGTCGCGCACGGCCTCGGTGATGGCCAGGTTGGTCACGCCGGGCTCGACGACCGCGCGCCGGTTGGGCAGGTCGATCTCCAGGATCCGGCGCATCCTGGAGGTGACGATGAGGACGCCGTCCTCGTGCGGCAGCGCGCCGCCCGACAGCCCGGTGCCCGAGCCGCGGGCCACGAAGGGCACCCCGAAGTCATTGCAGACCCGGACGATCCTGGCGATCTGCTCGGCGGTCTCCGGCAGCACCACCACGCCCGGGGTGGCCCGGTGGTTGGTCAGGCCGTCGCACTCGTAGGTACGCAGGCGCACCGGATCGGTGATCACCGAGTCGGCGGGCAGCAGGGTGCGCAGCGCCGCCGTCAGCGTGTCGAGCATGGTGCCTCCCGCGCGATCGCCGTCCCGTGACCGGCCCCGGGGTGGGGCCGGTCATCTCTGGTTATACCGGTACGGTCAGGGCATCTGCTCGTACGCCGGCAGGGTCAGGAACTCGGCGAAGTCGTCGTCCAGGGCCACCTGCTTGAACAGGGCCGTGGCCTGGGCGTACAGGGCCTCGTCGTAGCCGGGCTCGGCGGCGAGTTTGGCCAGTTCCTCGCCGATGATCCGCTCGACCAGTTCCTTCGTCACGGTCTGCCCGGTGTCGGCCAGGGTGATGTCGTTGTGTATCCACTGCCAGATCTGCGAACGGGAGATCTCGGCCGTGGCGGCGTCCTCCATGAGGTTGTGGATCGCGACCGCGCCCAGCCCGCCCATCCAGGCGGCCAGGTAGCGCAGCGCCACGTCCACGTTGTTGCGCAGCCCCGCCTCGGTGATGTCGCCCGGGGTCTGTGAGACGGCCAGCAGGTCGGCGGCCGAGACGGCGACGTCCTCGCGCAGCCGGTCGAGCTGGTTCGGGCGCGAGCCGAGCACGCCGTCGAACACCTCGCGGCAGACCGGCACCAGGTCGGGGTGTGCCACCCACGAGCCGTCGAACCCGTCGCCGGACTCGCGCGTCTTGTCCGCCCGCACCTTCTCCAGCGCCACCGCGTTCACCTCGGCGTCGCGCCGCGAGGGGATGAACGCCGCCATCCCGCCGATCGCGTGCGCGCCGCGCTTGTGACAGGTGCGCACCAGCAGCTCGGTGTAGGCCCGCATGAACGGCGCGGTCATCGTGACCGCGTTGCGCTCGGGCAGCAGGAACTCGCGGCCCCTGGTGCGGAACTTCTTGATCACGCTGAACAGGTAGTCCCAGCGGCCGGCGTTCAGCCCCGCCGAGTGGTCGCGCAGTTCGTGGAGGATCTCCTCCATCTCGAACGCCGCCGGGTACGTCTCGATCAGCACGGTCGCCCTGATCGTCCCCCGGGGGATGCCGAGCAGGTCCTGGGCGCGCGTGAACACCTCGTTCCAGAGCCGCGCCTCCAGGTGCGACTCCATCTTGGGCAGGTAGAAGTACGGCCCCTTGCCCTTGTCGATCTGCCGCTTGGCGCAGTGGAAGAAGTAGAGGCCGAAGTCGAACAGGGAGGCCGCCACCGGCCGCCCGTCGACTTGGGCGTGCTTCTCGTCCAGGTGCCAGCCGCGCGGCCGCACCACGATCGTGGCCAGCTCGGCGTCCGGCCTGAGCGCGTACGTCTTGCCGCCGGACTCGAAGTCGATCGTCCGGTCGAGCGCGTCACGCAGGTTGACGTGGCCGGCGACGCAGTTCTCCCAGAGCGGGGAGTTGGCGTCCTCGAAGTCGGCCAGCCACACCTTGGCGCCGGAGTTGAGCGCGTTGATGGTCATCTTGCGGTCGACCGGGCCGGTGATCTCGACGCGGCGGTCCTCCAGGCCGGGCGCGGGGGGCGCGACCTGCCAGTCGGACTCCCTGACCTCCTTGGTCTCCGGCAGGAAGTCGAGCATGCCGCCCGCCGACAGCTCCGCCTGCCGCGCCTGACGGGCGTCGAGCAGCTCCAGCCGTCTGGCGCCGAACTCCCGCTGCAGCGTCGCGACGAAGTCGAGCGCCTGCGGCGTGAGGATCTCGTCGAACCGGTCGAGCATCGGGCCGGTGATCTCCACGATGGCCCCTTTCCGCTATATGGAAAACGAGTTCTGAATGATGGAAGTGAAGCTACTTCATAGGGGGATCCCGGTCAAAGGTCAGGGGGTCGGCCCTGGGTCGGGTCGGGGTGATCCCGGATGCCGGGCGGCCGGGATCGCGCGAGGATGGCAGGCATGAAGAAGACTCTGATCGCGGGCGGCTTCCTGGCTTCCGCGGCTCTGCTCACGGGCTGCGGCATCTCCGCCATCGGCGGTCCCACCAACCACGACAACGTCTCGTACGCGGTCAAGGAGAAGGTGGCCACGCTGCGCGTCGAGACCGGCGCGGGTGACGTCGAGATCACCGAGACGGGGACCACCGAGATCAAGGTCACCGAGAACCTCTACTGGAACGACGACAAGCCCGAGGCCGAGCACCGGGTCGAGGGCGACACGCTGGTGGTCAGCTACAAGTGCCCGAGCAGCTGGGGCAACTGTGGCGTGAACTACGTGATCGAGGTGCCCAAGGGGCTGCGCGTCAAACTGGACTCCGGCTCGGGCGACCTCACGCTCCGGTCGCTGAGCGGTGACCTCGAGGTCAACGTGGGCTCGGGGGAGATCGACGGCAACGGGCTGGCGGGCAAGAAGTTCCTGGCCGAGAGCGGTTCTGGCAACCTGGAGCTGAAGTACGCCTCGGCGCCGGAGAGCGTCGAGGTCGAGACCGGCTCGGGCGACATCACGCTGCGCGTGCCCAACGAGGGCTACAACGTGCGGACCGACCTGGGCTCGGGCGACACCAAGGTCGACGTCAAGAACGACCCTGGTGCGCCGCGCGCGATGACGCTTCGGTCGGGGTCCGGCGACGTCAGCGTGTTGGCCGGATAACCGGGTGATTACCTCGGGGATGTCTGCCACGATGTGGGAAGACACCGAGGTGTCCAGACGTTCCCTCATAGAGATGACACGAATGCACGAATACACCGCGCTCGACGAGTTCGAGAACGGCGACATGGACCTCGAGGAGCGCCAGGCGCTGCGCCGCGTGGCGGGCCTCTCCACCGAACTCCAGGATGTCTCCGAGGTCGAATACCGGAAGCTGCGGCTCGAGCGGGTCGTCTTGGTCGGCGTCTGGACCTCAGGCACCGTGGAAGACGCGGACAACTCGCTGCTGGAGCTGAAGCTGCTGGCCGAGACCGCGGGTTCCGAGGTGCTCGAAGGGCTCGTCCAGCGTCGCCAGAAGCCCGACCCGGCCACCTACATCGGCTCGGGCAAGGCCCTTGAGCTGCGTGACGTGGTCGAGTCGACCGGCGCCGACACGGTGATCTGCGACGGCGAGCTGACCCCGGGTCAGCTCCGCCAGCTCGAAGACATCGTCAAGGTGAAGGTCATCGACCGCACCGCGCTGATCCTCGACATCTTCGCCCAGCACGCCAAGAGCCGCGAGGGCAAGGCCCAGGTCGAGCTGGCCCAGTTGCAGTACCTGCTGCCGCGCCTGCGCGGCTGGGGTGGCAACCTGTCCAGGCAGGTCGGCGGCCGCGCCGCGGGCGGCGTGGGCATCGGCGGCCGTGGCCCGGGTGAGACCAAGATCGAGCTCGACCGGCGCCGCATCCGCGAGCGCATGTCCAAGCTGCGCCGCCAGATCGCCGGCATGTCCACCTCGCGCGACACCATGCGCCAGCGGCGCCAGAGCCGCGAGGTGCCCGCCGTGGCGATCGCCGGTTACACCAACGCCGGCAAGTCCTCGCTGCTCAACCGCATCACCGGTGCGGGCGTGCTGGTCGAGGACGCGCTGTTCGCCACCCTCGACCCGACCGTGCGCCGGGCGCGCACGCCGGAAGGCAGGCTCTTCACGATCGCCGACACCGTCGGCTTCGTGCGCCACCTGCCGCACCAGCTCGTCGAGGCGTTCCGCTCCACGCTGGAGGAGGTCGCCGACGCCGACCTGATCCTGCACGTGGTCGACGGCTCGCACCCCGACCCGGAGGGCCAGCTGGCCGCCGTGCGCGAGGTGTTCGCCGACATCGAGGGCGCGTCCGACGTCCGCGAGATCGTCGTGATCAACAAGGCCGACGCCGCCGACCAGGAGGTGCTCGACCGGATCATGCGCCGCGAGCGCGACAGCATCGTGGTCTCCGCGCGCACCGGCAAGGGCGTCCCCGAGCTGATGGCGCTGATCGAGCGCGAGCTGCCCAGGCTCGACCACGAGGTGCTGCTCCTGGTGCCGTACCAGCGGGGCGACCTGATCTCCCGGGCCCACAAGGAGGGCGAGGTGCTCGCGGTCGAGCACGTCGAGGACGGCACGATCCTGCACGCCCGCGTGCTGCCCAGCCTGTTCCAGGAACTTGAGCGGGTGGGTAAGCCGGTCGAAAGGGTCTTTTAGTCCCTTTTTGGGCAGCTCTGATGTCAGAGCTGCCCAAATGCCGCAGTGGTCCCAGAACCTGTGGGTTGATAGGATTGTCTAGACCAGACCTGATATTGGGCTGGTCTTGGGTGTTCTAGCTTCTTTGGTACGGATGATGCCTGCTGCACAACACATCGACAGCGGGGGCAGTGGTGACAAGGTGGGGCTGGGTGACGGTTGGGATGAGTGGTCTTTCTTCCGAATAACCCTGTACAGCAAGCCCACCTGTGAAATAACGTAACTGAACTGAAATCGCCGGATCATGGCTTCCGGCGATACGGTCACCGCACAGCTTTTCGCGGATGAGAGCAGGAGACCCCCCATGTCGTCCGGACCCGGAGCGGACTCAGTGGGCGCGGCCCAGGCCGTGCGCTGGGTGCCGCGTCCGCGCGGGGCGGTGATGCCGTGACCGTTCGGCTGCTGACCAACATCGGCCGGCTCTGGACCGGCAACGAAGTCCTGAGCAACGCGGCCATCCTGGTGCACAACGACCGCATCGCCTGGGTCGGGCGCGCGCCCGACCTGCCGCAGAGCGTGCCCGGCGTCGTCGACGACATCGTGGACGTCGACCACGTCGAGAACCTCGGCGGCGCGCTCGTAACGCCCGGGCTCATCGACGCGCACACCCACCCGGTCTACGCCGGCAACCGCTACGCCGAGCTCGCCATCCGCACCGGCGGCTCCAGCGCGGCGTCCATTACCGCGGCCGGCGGCGGCGTGGGCTCCACCGTCACCGTGACCCGCGGCACCGACCCGTGGACCCTGTGCAACGGCGTGCGCGAACGCCTGCGCGGCTGGCTGCTCAGCGGCACCACCACGGTCGAGGCCAAGACCGGCTACCACCTGACCCGCGACGGCGAACTGGCCGACGTCCGGCTCCTGCGCGAGCTGGAGAAGGAGCCGATGATGCCGCGGGTGCACGTCACCTTCCTCGCGGCGCACGTCGTCCCGCCGGAATACTTCGGCCGTCAGCGCGAATACGTCGAGGCCGTGGGCGCCTGGTGCGCCGACGCGGCCGCCGCCGGGGCCGACAGCGTCGACGTCTACTGCGACGAGGGCCACTTCACCACCGAGGAATCCCGCTGGGTCCTCGCCTCCGGCCGCAACGTCGGACTGCTGCCGCGCATCCACGCCGGCCAGTACAGCCGCCGCGGCGCCGTCCAACTCGCCGCCGAACTCGGCTGCGCCTCCGCCGACGGCCTGCACCACATGTCCGACGAGGACATCGCGATCATGTCCAGGTACGGGGTGCCCGCCGTGGTCTGCCCCGCGACGGCGCTCCAGCGCGGCCACCTGCCGCCGGTCCGCCAGATGATCAAGCACGGCGTGCAGATCGCGCTCGGCAGCGACCACAACCCCGGATACTGCGGCATCACGTCGATGTCGCTGGTCATCGCGATGGCGGTGTCGGCCTTCGGCATCAGCGTCAACGACGCGCTGCGCGCCGCGACGCTGGGCGGGGCCACCGTGCTGGGCGCGCCGGACCGCGGCGTGCTGGCGCCGGGGCGGCTGGCGGACATCGTCCAGTGGGACGCCGACCACGAAGGCGCGTTCGCGTGGTCGTTCGGACTGAAGCCGCGCCGGGTGTGGCGGGGCGGGACGCCGGTGCAGTAGCCGGGCTCGCTGGGCGATCGGCCGGGTAGCTGATCTCGCCGGGTGGCTGATCCCGTCGAGTGGCTAATCTCGGAGTATGCCGCCTTCGGTGTTCATCGTCACGGATTCGACCGCTTACCTGCCTGCTGTGCCGGGGGTCGTGGTGGTGCCGGTACAGGTGCTGTCCGATGGCGAGTCGTACGACGAGGACGCTTTGGGCTGGGAGAGTGTGTCCGTGGCGGGGGACGTTCGTCCCGATGCGGGCGGTCGTTTCCGCGCGCACGGCCACGTTCACGCCGAGGCCGAGCACCCGGAAGGCCTCCCCGCTAGCGGCCGGTTGCGTGCGGACCGCGATGCGCGTGCCGACGGCGGTGCCCGTGTGGACGGCGGTGCCCGCGTGGAGGGCGGCCTTCACGCCGAGAGCGGCCCCCACACCGATGGTCGTTCGCACACCGACGGCCACCCGCACGTAGAGGGCCGCTCGCACGCCGAGGGCGGTGCCCATGCCCAGGGTGGCCCCAACACCGGTGGTCGCTCCCGTGCCGATGGCAGTTCCCGTGCCGATGGCAGTTCCCATGCTGAGGGCGGTTCCCGTGCTGAGGGTGGCCAGCGAACGGAGGGTCACGCCCAAGCCGGCGACCAGCCCCAAGCCGGGGGTGGCTCCCACGCCATGGGTCCCCAAACTGTCGGTTACCCGCACGCCGCGGACGGTTCCCACGCCGAGGGCGGTCCCCACACCGGTGGTCGCTCCCATGCTGAGGGCGGGCTTCGTAGGGAGGGTCGCTCCCAGACCGGCGGCTACCCCCACGCCGAGGACGACCCCGAAAGCGGCGGCTACCCTCATGCCGAGAGCGGGTCCCAAGCTGACGGCCACCCCCGAGGTGATGACGGTCGCCCCCACACCTGCACTTCCGCCTCCACAGCCTCCACAGCCTCTTCAGCCATGGACACGGCAGCCGCTGCGGACATGACCACAGGGCCCTCGGCAGGCGATTCTGTGGGCCATTTGGAGAGAGGCCCCCTGAAGGGACCTGGGAACGGGCCCGGGAACTGGCCTGGGAGCGGGCCTGAGGAAGGCCGCAGGGAAGCTCAGAGGGAAGCCCAGAGAGAGGATCATGGGGAAGTTCGCGGGGAAGGCCACGGGGAAGGCCGTAGGGATGGTCACGAGGAGCGTCGTGGGAGTGTGAGCGGCATCGTAGGGGACTTGTCCGCCGCCACCACGTCCCGCCCGTCACCGTCCCGCTTCGCCGCCTGCTACGCCGCACTCGCCGAGGCCGGCGCCACAGGAGTGGTCTCGATCCACCTATCAGGCGAACTGTCCGGCACAGTCGAGTCCGCGATGCTGGCCGCCAAGGACGCCCCCATCCCGGTGGAGGTCATCGACAGCCGTTCGATCGCCATGGGCCTCGGCTACCCCGTACTGGCCGCCGCCAGGGAGGCCGCGGCAGGCGGCACGCTGGAGTCGGTCGCCAGGACGGCCCGCCGCCAAGCCGCCGCCACCCGGACGTTCTTCTACGTCGACACCCTCGAATACCTGCGCCGCAGCGGCCGCATCGGCACGGCCGCCTCCTTGCTCGGCTCGGCCCTCATGATCAAACCCCTGCTGCACCTCACCGACGGCCGCATCACCCTGCTGGAGAAGGTCCGTACGTCCGCCCGCGCCATCGCCCGTCTCGAAGACCTGGCCGTCGCGGCGGCAGGCGACGGCCCGGTGGAGGTCGCTGTGCAACACCTCGCCGCACGGGAACGAGCAGAAGCCCTGGCCGAACGCCTCCCCAAACGGTTGCCCGGCCTGGTGGAACTGCGAGTGGTGGAGATGGGCACGGTGATCGGCGTCCACGTCGGCCCCGGCCTCCTCGGCCTGACCGTCACCCCCGCGTCCACGTAAGGACCGCACTCGCTCAGAACCCCACACCGCCCGAGCAACACCGGCCTCCGTCCCCAGGAACCCCTGCGACCAACAGAAGCGGCAGCCAGCGGGAAAGACCGGGCGGAGGGGGAGGCCCAGCGGCGAGGCGCCCGGCAGCAAAGCGAAACCGGCCGCTTGAGCTTCACCGATGAAAGCCGGTAGCCGCCACAGACGACAGGCCCAGCAACTGGAAGCGCTTCAATCGGAAGCTCTTCATGCAGAGGCCCGCAGCGAGAAGCCTTTCCCTAGGAGGCCCTTCACCGGGAGGCCCTTTACCAGGAGGCCCTGCAGCAGGAGGCGTGTGAGGAGCCGGTGACTCGTCAGCAGCAGCGGGCGGCTCATCAGCGGCAACGGCTGACTCATCAGCGACAGTCAGCCAGACCCCGCAATTGCGAGCACTCAGCCAATCCAACACCGCCGTCCACAACCACTCGAACCCGCCGCCGACTTATCCCCAGAACCCCGTTCGAAGCCAGAGCGGCGCGCCCCGAACACTTAGGTTCTCCACGTGCGCGCCCAACCCCCAACCGTGGAGCAAGCCATAGCCGAATCCCGGCTGCGGTCGATCCTCGCGCCCACGCACAAGTCCCGCC
>NZ_JABCPZ010000058.1 GCF_013283785.1 Nonomuraea antri | reverse complement strand
CATCACCGGCCAGGCACCGACCACGCCCCCGCCACCGCCTCCGCGGGCACCCCCGGGCCGCCGCACGCCCACGGCGACCACCGCACCCGCGACGTGCCCGCCGCCGAGGCCCCCTCGGTACGCCTGGAGGTGCGCCCCGACAGCGACTCGGGCTGGAACCTGCACCTGGTCACCGAACGGTTCGCGTTCACCCCCGACAGCGTCGGCGGCGCCGCACTGCCCGGCACCGGGCACGCCCACCTGTACCTGGACGGTAAGAAGATCGCCCGCCTGTACGCGCCCTGGCACCACCTGCCCGCCGACGCGGTCCCGGCCGGGCCGCACACGCTGACCGTCCGGCTCAGCGCCGACGACCACACGCTCTGGTCGGTGGCGGGCAAGCCGGTGGAGGGCACCGCCACCGTCGAAGGGACCGTCGAAGAACCCAAGGACACCACCGCCCCGGCCGGCGCCGCGGTCACCGTCGCGGTGCGGATCAGCGGCGGCCAGGTCACCCCGCCGCCCGGCCGGGTCGAGGTCGGCCGGGGCGACCGGGTACGGCTGGAGGTCACCGGCGACCGGGCCGACACCGTGCACGTCCACGGCTTCGACCTGGAACGCCCCCTCACCCCCGGCACTCCGGCCGTGATCGAGTTCACCGCGGACAAGAGCGGGCTGTTCGAGGTGGAGACGCACGACTCCGGCCTCGTCCTGACCCAGCTGGTCGTCCGATGAGCGAGATCCCGGCCCGGACGGTGGTTCGATGAGCGAGATCCTGGCCCACGGGATCGGGTCGCGGCACGACCTGCCCATCCCCGCGTTCTACGCGTTCGCGGGGGCGCTGGCCGCGTTGCTCGTGTCGTTCCTCGGCCTGGCCGTGTTGTGGGCCGAGTCCAGGTTCCGCGGGCGCGAGGCCGGCCGGGCGCTGCCCGAACCGTTGCGACGGCTCGCCGACGCCCCCGCGACGAGGACCGCGCTGCGCGCGCTCGGCCTGCTGGGCGCCGCGTTCACGCTGGTCGCGGCGCTGTTCGGGCCGGACGACCCGGAACGCAACCCGGCGGCCACGTTCGTCTACGTCGTGTTCTGGGTCGGGCTGGTGCCCGCGTCGCTGCTGCTCGGGCCGGTGTGGCGGCTGGTCAACCCGCTGCGGACGCTGCACCTGGCCCTGTCGCGGATGCTGCGCCGGTCCGCGGCCGACTCCGGCAGGGAGCCGCCCGCCCGGCTCGGGTACTGGCCGGCCGCGGCCGGGCTGCTCGCATTCACCTGGCTGGAACTGGTCGCGCCCGAGCCCGCCGCCAACGCGTCCATGCTGGCGTTCTTCGGCTGCTACGCCGTCGTCCACCTGGCCGGGGCGCTGGCGTACGGGCCGCGCTGGTTCGACAGGTGCGACGCGTTCGAGGCGTACTCGGCGCTGATCGGCCGGCTCGCCCCGCTCGGCCGCCGCGCCGACGGCAGGCTCGTGCTGCGCAACCCGTTCCACGGCCTGGACGCGGTGCGCCCCGCGCCCGGGCTGGTCGCGACCGTGTGCGTCATGCTCGCCTCCACCGCGTACGACGGCTTCTCCGATGCCCCCACCTGGGTCAACACCCTGCAGACCGCCGCCATCGGACCGACCGCCACCGGCACCCTCGGCCTGCTCGCCGCCGTCGCCGGGGTCGCCCTGCTGTACGCGGCGTGCATCGCGGTCGCCGGGCTCATCGGCTCGGGAGCGCGGGGCCTGGGCCGGCGCGGCGAACTGGGCGCGTTCGCCCACTCGCTGGTGCCGATCGCGGTCGGCTACCTGGTCGCCCACTACTTCTCGCTGCTGGTCATCGAGGGGCAGCGGGCGTTCATCCTGGCCTCGGACCCGCTGGACACCGGCCTGGACCTGTTCGGCACCGCCGCGCGCACCGTGGACGAGTCCGTCGTCGGCCCCGGCACGATCGCCACCGTGCAGGTGCTGTCCATCGTGGCCGGGCACGTGCTCGGCGTGATCGCCGCGCACGACCGGTCGGTGCGGCTGTTCGCCCCGGCCAGGGCCGTGGCGGGGCAGATCCCGCTGTTCGTCCTCATGGTCTGCTACACACTCGGCGGATTGACCTTGCTGCTCGCGGCATAGGCTCTGCACTCGGGGCGTGCCGATCATGGCGCGCCGACGCGAAGAAGAGGTGTGCATGGGGGCGCAGGCCCGTGAGGAGAGCGCGCCGCTGCGGCGCGCGCCGGTGCAGCGGCGCAGCGCCGAGCGGCTCGACCGCATCGTCGACGCGTGCGCCGCGCTGCTGGACGAGGTCGGCTACGACGACCTGACCACCCGCGCGGTCGCCCAGCGCGCCGGCGTGCCGATCGGCTCGCTCTACCGCTTCTTCCGCGACAAGCGCGCCCTGGTGACCGCGCTCGGCGAACGCAACATGGAGCAGTACAGCGACCGCCTGGCCACCCGGCTGCCCCGCACCGGACGCGACTGGAACGCCGTGGTCGACCTGGTCGTGGACGAGTACGTGACGATGCGGCGCGGCGTCGCCGGGTTCGCCACGATGGACTTCGGCAGCAGCGAGGCGCTCAGCCTGCGCCTGGCCGCGCTGCTCACCGAGCACCTGGGCGCGCCGGTCGGCCCGGACTTCCAGCGGGCGCTGCGCATCGCGGTGGAGGCGTGCGACGCGGTGCTGCGTTACGCCTTCCGCGACGATCCGGCGGGCGACGCGCTGGTCATCGCCGAGACCAAGGAGCTGGCCCGCGCCTACCTCGTCCGCTTCTCGCTGGAGCACCGGCCCGGCGCCTTTACAAAGTAGATCACGGGGTCCGGCAGGTGCGCCGGCGGTTTTCCCGGGCAGGAGGATGGCCACCTCCGAGGAGCCGCCGTGCCCGAGACCTCGCCCAGACCCCCGCAGCCGACGGAACCGCCACCGCAGGCGCCGTCGCCGCGACCGCCGGAACTGCTCGGGTTGCCGGAACGGCCCGAGCGGCCCGCGCGGCCGTTCGGGAGCAGCCCGTTCTCCTTCGGCTTCACCGCCGCGCTCGGCGTGCTCACCGCCTGGCTGCTGGTGCAGGCGCTGTCGGCGACCGCGTCGGTGCTGATCCTCATCCTCATCTCGCTGTTCCTCGCCGTCGGGCTCAACCCGGTGGTGCGGTGGCTGGGACGGCGCGGCCTGGCCAGGGCGTGGGCGATCACGGTGGTGTTCCTCGGCGTGATCGTCTTCTTCGCCGTCTTCGCGCTGGCCCTGGTGCCGGCCGTGTCGGAGCAGGCGGGCGAGTTCGTCAGACGGCTGCCCACCTACATCGCGACTTTGCAGGACAACGCGCAGATCCGCGAGCTCGACCAGCGGTTCGGCCTGCTCGAACGCGCCCAGCAGTACCTGACGAGCGGCGAGATCGGCCGCCAGCTGTTCGGCGGCCTGCTGGGGGTGGCGGCCGTGGTGGTCAGCGCCGTGTTCTCCGGCCTGACCGTGCTGATCCTGACCCTGTACTTCCTGGCCGCGCTGCCGTCGATCACCCGCACCGGCTACCGGCTGATCCCGCGCAGCCGCCGCGACCGGGCCAGGCTGCTGGGTGACGAGATCCTCGACAAGGTCGGCGGGTACGTGGCGGGCAACCTGCTCATCTCCCTGATCGCCGGGGTGACGACGTTCGTGTTCCTGTCCATCGCCGGGGTGCCGTACGCGCTGGCCCTGGCGATCATCGTGGCGGTCACCGACCTGATCCCGATGATCGGGGCGTTCATCGGGGCGGGGGTGGCCACGCTGGTCGCGCTGTTCGTCTCGCCCGCGGTGGCGATCGCCACGCTGGTCTTCTTCGTCGTCTACCAGCAGGTCGAGAACTATCTGATCGCGCCCAGGGTGATGAAGTCGTCGGTGGACGTGCCCGCCGCCACCACCATCGTGGCCGCGCTCATCGGCGGCGCGCTGCTGGGCGTGGTGGGCGCGCTGCTGGCCATCCCGGCGGCGGCCGCGGTGCAGCTGCTGCTGGCCGAGGTGGTGCTCCCCCGCCAGGAACGGCACTGACCCCGCACCAGCGTTCAAGACGCGGGTGCTCCCGCCGGCGTACAACGGTGCCCCGCGCAACGCAGGAGGGGGAGCATGGACGTCGGTTTCATCGGTCTCGGGCTCATGGGGCTGCCCATGGCGCTCAACCTGGCCAGGGCGGGCACCCCGCTGGTCGTCTGGAACCGCACCGCGAGCCGGGCCGAGCCGGTGGGCGCGGCGGGCGCGAAGGTGGCCGACGGCCCGGCCGAGGTGTTCGAGCGGGCGGAGGTGATCTTCCTCATGCTGTCCGACGGCGACGCGATCGACGCCGTGCTCGGCCGCCGCGCGGGCACGGTCGCCGCCGGGGTGGCCGGCCGGACGATCGTGCACATGGGCACCACCTCGCCCGTCTACTCCGCCGGCCTGGAGTCGGACCTGCGGGCGGCCGGCGCCGGCTACGTCGAGGCGCCCGTGTCGGGCTCGCGCGAGCCCGCCCGGGCCGGGCACCTGGTGGCGATGCTGGCCGGGGAGCCGGACGCCGTCGCCCGGGTGCGCCCGCTGCTCGGCCCGATGTGCCACGAGACGGTCGAGTGCGGGCCGGTCCCCGGCGGGCTGCTGATGAAGCTCGCGGTGAACATCTTCCTGATCACCATGGTGACCGGGCTGTCGGAGTCCGTGCACTTCGCCGACCGGCACGGCCTCGACCTGGAGCGGCTGCTGCGCGTGCTCGACTCGGGCCCGATGGCCAGCGCCGTCTCACGGGCCAAGGCGCGCAAACTGGCCGACCGGGACTTCGCGCCGCAGGCGGCGCTCGCCGACGTGCTGAAGAACAACCGGCTGATCGCCGAGGCGGCGCGGGCGTCCGGGGTGGCCTCACCGCTGCTGGACGTCTGTCACGCCCTGTTCGGTGAGGCGCTCGCGCTCGGGCACGGCGATCTCGACATGGCGGGGGTCGTCCACGCCATCGAGTCCCGCGACGCCGGCCAGGTCACTCCGCCGGGTCGATGACGAAGTTGTCGCGGAAGACGTTGCCGGGGTCGTAGCGGCGTTTGAGCTCGCGCAGCCGCCGCAGCGTGGCGGGCGGGTAGGCGTCGGTGAGGCGTTCCGGCCGCCGGTCGGTCTCGAAGGTGGTGTACAGGCCGGTGAAGTGCTCGCTCATCGCGTCCCAGGCCCGGTCCAGCCGGGTCCTGCTGGAACCGAAGGCGACCAGCGAGAAGTTGGCCGACCGGTGCGCGTACGCGGTGGCCTCGGGCGGGACGTCGGCGACCGCCCCGCCGACGGAGCGGATCTGGAAGAAGTACGACGTGCCGTCCCCGACCAGGCGGGCGGCGGCCGCGGCCAGGCCCGGCGTGAGGTGCTCGGCCAGCGCGGAGCGGCTGACCGGCTCGCCCTGCCCGTGGTGCGGCCCGGACGGCGCGTGCATGATCGCCTGGTACGGCAGGATCCGCACCGAGTGGTCCAGCAGCGGCGCGGTCGCGGCCAGCGGTTGCAGCAGGTCGATGACGGTGTCCGGGTCGTCGCTGTCGACCACGGCCATGGCCTGGGCGATCAACGGCTGCCCGGGGCGGGCGCCGCCGATGATGAGGAAGGCGGTCAGCGCGCGCGGCGCCGCCTCGATCGTGGCGCCCCACCGTTCCAGGAAGCCGGCGGTGTCGCTCGCGTCGAAGACGAGCTGGGCGAACCCGATGTCCCCCACCTCGTCGGCCTGGAACTCGAAGGCGGTGACGGCGCCGAAGCCGGCGCCCGCGCCGCGTACCGCCCACAGCAGGTCGGGGTGCTCGTTCGCGTCGGCGCGCACGTGGCTGCCGTCGGCCAGCACCAGTTCGGCGGCGCGCAGGTGGTCGATGGTCAGGCCGTGCGCGCGGGCCAGCCAGCCGATGCCGCCCGCGGTGGCCAGGCCGCCCACGCCCACCCCGCCGTAGTCGCCCGAGCTGAGCGCCCACCCGTACGGGGCCAGCGCCGCCGCCACCTCGCCCCAGCGGGCGCCGGGGCCGACGCGGACCAGGCGGGTGGCCTCGTCCAGGACCTCGATGGTGTTGAGCCGGCCCAGGTCGATGACGATGCCGCCGCGGTTGGTCGAGCGGCCGCTGATGCCGTGGCCGCCGCTGCGCAGCGACAGCCCCACCGGCTGGGCGCGGGCGAAGGCGAGCGCGTCGGCCACCTCGGACGGGCTGCCAGGCCGCAGCACCAGGCCGGGCGCGCCGCCGCGGACGTAGGTGGAGCGCACGTCCGGGTAGGCGGCGTCGCCGGGTTCGACGGCGGTCCGCGCCAGCGAGGCGGGCACCCGGTCGTAGTCGATGCCGGGGTGGCGGCGGCTGCGCACGGCGCGGCCGGGCGGGACGCCGACGACGGTGCCGCGCAGCGCGCGCTCGGCGGCGACGGCCTCGCGCAGCACCGGGACGACCTCCTCGCCGAAGCCGCGCAGCGCGGCGGGGTCGCCGGTGTCCAGCAGGAACGTGCTCAGCCCTGCCTCCATGACCAGCGGCAGCAGGGCGTCCACCCAGCCCTTGTCGGGGGTGGCGCCGGTGCCGGGGATGACGGCCAGGCGGCGGATCTCGCGCGGGTCACGGCCGCCGGCGGTGGCGGCGGCGTCGATCAGCGCCTGCCGCTCACGCAACCGCGCCACCCGCCCGGCCCACGCGGGCCCCGCAGCGCCGCCGTTGCCGGGCTCGGCGGATTGGGCCGGGTCGGCGTCCAGGACGGTCAGCCAGCCGTCGGCCTTCTCCCCGGTGAGCCTGAGCGCGGGCGCGTCGCGGGCGGCGAGCCAGAGCGGGATGGTGTGCGCGGGCGCGGGGCCGCGTTCCGCGCCCTTGACCTGGTGGTGCCGGCCCTCGACGTGCAGCGGGGAGTCGTCGGCGGCGGACCAGATGCCCCGGATGACGTCGATGGCCTCACCGGCCGCCGCCACCGCATCGGACGTCAACCCCTGCGTGCCCGGGACTGTCGCGTGGGCGTCCAGGGTGAGTTCGACCCGGCCGCCGGTGAGCAGGTCAAGGCCGGCTGCGGCGCGGGCGACGACGGCGGGCGGGCGCAGCGCCGCGTTCAGCGTGGCCGTCAGGCCGATGGTGCGGGTGCGGGCGGCGGCCCAGCTCAGCAGCGTCCAGCCGTCCGGCCCCTGCTCGGCGGGGTCGGGGAAGGCGACCAGGTCCAGGCCCAGCTCCTCGCCGAGCACCGCCGTCTCGACCGCGTCGCGCGGCGAGCCGTCACCGGCGGCGGCGAGGGCGCCGAAGCGCAGTGGATGACCGTAGTCCATGCTCACTCCCCCGTCCGCGCCGCACCGGCGGGGCCGCGCTCGGCCGCGACGAGCTCGCGCAGCGCCGGTGCGACCTCCCGGCCGAAGATCTCCAGGCCGGCCGGGTCGTCGCCCATCAGGATGTAGCCGGAGAAGCCGTACTCCAGCGTCAGCGCGGCCAGTTGCTCCACCCACTGCTCGGGCGGGCCCGACAGGAAGCCGCCGCTCGCCGGGCCGAAGCCGCCGCCGACGTTGAGCAGGCGGCGCACGGCGGACGGCGCGCGCCCGGCCGCCGCCGCGGCCTCGTCGATCATCGCGTTGCTCGCCGTGATCTCCTCCAGCCCGCCGCGCAGGTACGGCAGCGACGGCAGCCACCCGTCGGCCTTCTCCCCGGTCAGGGCCAGCATGCGCGGCTTGTACGCGCCCAGCCAGATCCCGATGTCGTGGGCCGGGGCCGGGCCGCGCTTGGCGCCGTCGACCCGGTGGTAGGCGCCGTCGACGCGCAGCCGGGTGCGGTCGCCGGCGTCCCAGACGCCGCGGATGATGTCGATCGCCTCGCTCAGCGCCTGCACCCCCTGGCCTGGGGTCAGCTTGCGGCCGCCCATGGCCTCGATCGCGTCCCAGAACCCGCCGGCGCCCAGGCCGAGCTCGAAGCGCCCGCCGCTGAGCAGGTCCAGGGTGGCCGCCGCGCGCGCCGTCACGGCCGGGGGCCGCAGCGGCAGGTTGAGCACGTTGGCCGAGAGGCTGACGCGCTCGGTGCGCGCGGCCACGTAGGACAGCAGCGTCCAGGTGTCGAGCAGCCCGCTGTTGTACGGGTGGTCCTGGAAGGTCACCAGGTCGAGCCCGGCGGACTCGGACGTGCGCGCCAGCGCCAGGACCTGGTCGGGCGCGGTGTTCACAGGGGTGATGAAGGACCCGAAGAGCAGGTCGTGGCCGTAGTCGGGCATGGCGTACGCCTCTTTCCGCCTTATCCGTTGTCCCGCAGATGTGTTGTCCCACAGATGATATGCATGACAGACAGATGGTCGAACAGAACATGGCCGGGTATTGTTCCCCTATGAGCGCGAAAGCGGCCAAGACCCGCCACGACGAGGGTCCCGCGCCCGCCGACGGAGACTTCGGCTGGCAGCTCGGCATGCTGCTGAGCGCCTACCACAGCGTGATCGCGCCGGTGCTCGACCCGCTGCCGCACACCATGCGCGGCTACCAGATCCTGTCCACCGTGGTGCACGGCGACCAGCCCACGCAGAGCGCGCTGGCCGCCCACCTGGGCATCGACAGGACCGTGATGACCTACCTCATCGACGACCTGGTCGAGGCGGGGCTGGTCGAACGCCGGCTGAACCCGGCGGACCGGCGGGCGCGCAAGATCGTCGTCACCGAGGAGGGTGCGCGCCGGCTGGCCGAGCTGGAACGGCACGTCCGGCTGGCCGAGGACGCGCTGCTGCGCCCGCTGCGCCCGGCGCAACGGCAGGTGTTCCGCGACCTGCTGCGCACGGTGGCCTGCAACGCGCGCGGCATCGACCCGCGGACCGACCCGTGCACCACCGCGGAACACCTGCTCGCCGACGCCGCCGGCGGCTAGAGCGGCCGGCCCGAGCGCACCAGGGGACGAACCGCCCCGCACGCCAGGGCGCCCGCAGCCGCCGCCGGTTCCGGTTCGCGGCGGGGGGAGATCGCCGGGAGCCGGGTGGGCCGGTCAGCGGATGCGGGCGCGTGGGCCGGTGCGCGGCGCGGTGTCAGCCGGCCTCCCGCAGGAGGTCGGCGATCACCTCGCCGAGGATGCGCACGCCGTTGTGCGTCAGCACCGACACGGGATGGAACTGGACGGAGGCGAAACCGGGGCCGCGCAGCGCGTGGATCTCCCCGGTGTCGGCCTCCCTGGACACCTCGACCGTCCCGCCGCGGGCCGCCGGGCAGGTGAAGCGGTCGTCCGCGCTGCGGGCGGAGAAGGTGTTGTAGAAGCCCACGAGCTCGGTGCGGCCCATGAAGCCGATCTTCCGCTGCACGCCCTGGTTGGGGAACGGGTTGCGGACGATCTCCAGGCCGAGCAGCGTGCTGAGCACCTGGTGGCCCAGGCACACCGAGAAGAACGGCACCCCGAGCTCCAGCAGCCGCAGCGTCACCTCCCTGATGCGGGCGATCTTGGCGTGGCCGTGGTCGCGCGGGTCGCCTGGGCCGGGGCCGACGATGACCGCGTCGAAGACGTCCAGCGGGAAGTCCTCGTCGTAGCGGTGCACGGTGACCTCGCAGCCGAGCGCGGCCAGCATGTGCCTGGCCATCGCGGTGAAGGTGTCCTCGGCGTCGATGACCAGCACCTTGCGACCGGCCAGCTCGGGCATCCGGTAGGAGTCGCGTTCGCCGTCCTCGAACCAGAACGCGCCGAGCGGGGCGTTGCGCTCGTCGAGGATCCGGCGGACCTGCGGGTGCTCGTTGAGATCACCGGCCGGGCAGGCCGCGGGCCCGGCGGGCCCGGCGGGCGCGGCGCCGACGCCGTTGAGCGCGTCGAGCAGGCCCGCCGCCTTGGCCCGGGTCTCGGCCGCCTCGGAGGCGGCCGAGGAGTCGCGCACCAGCGTCGCGCCGACGCCGATCCGCATCCGCCCCGCCGCGTCGATGTCGGCGGTGCGGATGAGGATCGACGAGTCCAGGGCGCGCTCGCCCGCCTCGTCGCGGCCGATCAGCGCGACCACCCCGGCGTAGTAGCCGCGGCCCTCGGGCTCGAAGCGGCTGATCACCCGGCAGGCGCTCTCCAGCGGCCCGCCGGTGACGGTGGGCGCGAACATGGTCTCGCGCAGGATGTCGCGCACGTCGAGGCTGCTGTGGCCCTCGATGAGGTATTCGGTGTGGGCCAGGCGCGCCATCTGCTTCAGGTACGGGCCGAGCACGCGCCCGCCGTCCTCGCACACCCGGCCCATCATCTTCAGTTCCTCGTCGAGCACCATGTACAGCTCGTTGGCCTCCTTGGCGTCGGACAGGAACGTCAGCAGCTCGCACAGGTCGGGACCGGAGTCGCCGTACCGGTAGGTGCCGCTGATCGGGTTCATCGTCACGCTGCCCCGGTCGAGGCTGATGTGCCGCTCGGGCGAGGCGCCGACGAACGTGCGCGCGCCGGTGTGGATCACGAACGTCCAGTGGCAGCCGGGGTCGCGGCCGAGCAGCCGGCGGAAGAAGGCCAGCGCGGTGCCGGTCGACCAGTTGCCGATCTCGGCGGTGAAGGCCCGCTTGATGACGAAGTTGGCGCCCGTGCCCTGGCCGATCTCCTCGGCCAGGACCCGGCGGACGGTGGCCGCGTACTCCTCGTCGTCGGCGTCGAACGCGCCCTCCCCCAGCTCGATGGGGCCGTCGGGCAGGCGGTCGAGCACGTCGGCGAAGGGCAGCTCGGCCTGGTCGGTCACGGTCATCGTGAGCAGCGGGGCGCCGTCGTCGGGGTAGGCGAACCCGCGCTCGCGGATCTGCCGGTACGGCAGCAGCGCCAGCACCTCGTGCCGGCCGCCGGAGCCGGCACCCGGACCCGGCCCGCCGGCCGGCGGCAGCGGGATGTCGGCCACGCTGCCGACCTCCGCCGTCTCGCCGACCAGCAGGTCGACCAGGTCCGCCCGGCCCGCGCCCGGCCGGTGCAGCAGCGCGAACGGCGGCGCGTCGGGCCCCATCACCCGTTCGAGCAGCCGGTCACCGGCCGGCGTGCGCGCGCTCACCGCCCCGCTCCGCCCAGCATGGCCAGCGCGGCCCGGGTGGACATGGTCACCGAGCACCGGGACGAGGCGTACTCCAGCGCCATCCGGTGGTAGTCGGGGGTGAAGTCGGCCACCGCGTCCCCGATCAGGAACGTCTGGATGTCGTGCGAGAAACCCTCGTGCGCGGTCATCAAGATCCCCACATGGGCGTACACACCGCAGATCACCAACTGGTCGCGTCCGGCGGCCCGCATCAGGTCCAGCAGCCCGGTCCGGCAGAACGCGCTCGGCCGCCACTTGGTCAGCACCACGTCGCCGTCGGCGGGGTCGAGCCCGCCGACGATCAACCGGTGCTCGGGGTCCCTGGACATCCCCGGACCCCAGAAATCCTTCAGCAGGCCGCGCTGCTCATCGCTCATCCCGCCAGGCTGCGCGGTGTACATCACCGGCGCGCCGTGCGCGGCGAAGCCGGCGCGCAGCGCGGCGACGTTCGTCACCAGGTCGGTCAGCGGCGCCTGCTCACGCGGGAAGGGCCGCAGGAAATAGTTCTGCATGTCGTGGACGAGCAGCACCGCCCTGGCCGGATCGATGGTCCACGGCGCGATGTTGCGCGGCAGCTCGTCCTCGACCGGCATGCGATACGGCTCGATCACCGGAATCGCCATGATTCCTCCTCTCTCGTCTTTCGTGTCATCGGCCGAGGGCGGCGCCGCCGTCGACCGTCAGATCGTGCATGGTGATGTGCGCCGCCCGCTCGGAGAGCAGGAACAGCACGGCCTCGGCGACGTCGGCGGACTCGGCCAGCCGGCCCAGCGGGATGCCGACGCGGAACGTCTCCGGCGTGCCGTCCAGGCAGGCCCGCAGCGCGTCGCCGCCGTCGCCCCACAGCGAGGTGAGCATCGGGGTGTTGGTCGAGCCCGGCGCGACGACGTTGCACCGGATGCCGAACTTGGCGACCTCCAGGCCGAGGCAGCGGGTGAACCCGGCCGCGGCCGCCTTGGAGGCGGCGTAGGCGGCCATGCTCCAGCGCGGGGTGCCTGCGGCGTTGGAGGTGACCGTGACGATCGAGCCCTTCCTGCGCGGGATCATCCGGCGGACCACCGACCGGCTGACGTGGAACACGCCGGTCGCGTTGACCGCGAACGACATGCTCCAGTCCTCGTCGCTGAGCGCGACCGCGGCGCCGGTGCGCAGCACGCCTGCCGCGTTGACCAGGTAGACGATCGGGCCCAGCTCGTGCTCGGCGGCCGAGACGACCGCGTCGACGGCCATGCTGGACGACACGTCCACCGGGTAGCCGCGCACCACGTGCCCTTCGGCCCTGAGCTCCTTGACGACCAGGGCCAGCGCCTGCGCGTTGGCGTCGAGCGCGGCCACGGCCACGCCCTCGGCGGCCACGGCCCGGACGACGGCCTCGCCGATCCCGCCCGCCGCCCCGGTGATCAGGGCTGTCTTGTGCCGCATCGCTCAACCTCCGCCCTTGACGGTTTTCCCGCTCGTCGCCCTGGCGGCCACCTCGGGGTCGATGCCCAGGCAGCGCACCGAGAAGGAGGCCAGCGCCTCCAGGTAGTCCGACTCCAGCGCCGCCTCGTCCGCGCAGGTGGCCCGGCCGCCCTCGACCAGCACCCGACCGGCCACCAGGACGGTGTCCACGTCGGCGGAGCCGCCGAGCGCGAGGAAGCTCTCCAGCGGGCGCGGGTTGATCAGGTAGCGCCAGTCGTCGGCGGGGATCAGCACCAGGTCGGCCTGCTTGCCGGCCTCGACGGTGCCGATCCGGTCGTCCCAGTCCAGTCCGCGGGCGGCGATCCTGGTGGCCATGGCCAGCGCCTCGGTGGGGGCCAGCTCGGTCGGGTCGGCGTACATCTCGTTGTAGAGCTGCCAGGCGATCTTCATGTTCTCCGCCATGCCGCCGACGGGCAGCGCGGCGCCGTCGGTGGACAGCGACACGTCCAGCCCCGCCCGGCGGAACTCGGGGATGGCCCGGGTCTCGGTCATCGTCGACTCGCCGGCGCCGCCGTACTTGGCGGGCGAGTGGCTGATGTGCGCGCCGGCCTCGACGAGCAGCTTGCGCTCCTCCTCGTCGACGAACGCGCAGTGCACCGCCATGAACCGCTCCGACAGCAGGCCGAGGTCGGCGAAGCGGCGTACCGGGGTGGCGCCGTAGCAGGCGAGCATCGCCTCGCTCTCGTGGCGCAGCGCGCCGACGTGGGTGGCGAACGGCACGTCGAACCTGGCGGACAGGGCGGCCAGGCCGGCGCCGAGCTCGTCGGTCATGTTGGTGCCGTAGACGGCGGTCGGCCTGGCGCGCACCAGCTCGCCGTCCGCGGTGGCCGCGCGCAGCACGCCCTCGATGCGCTGCAGCACCGTGTCGGCGTCGCGGGTACGGCGGAAGACGCCCTCGCCCGGCACGCACACCGCGTCGCTCGCCCAGGTGCTGACCATGCAGCGCATGCCCAGGTGGCGGGCGGCCGAGGCGAGCGCCTCGGGGCGGTTGAACGAGCCGACGTCGCCCAGCGTGGTGACGCCGGTGCGCAGCTGGGTCCACATCGAGTAGCGGGCGATGGCCTCGGCCTCGTCCGGCGAGAGCTGGTCGATCTTGTCGTGGAAGGAGTCGAAGACGGCCGAGATCTGCCCGAGGTCGCCGCCCAGCGCCATGAAAGCGGGCCGGTCGTCGCGGTCGTGCGGGGGCCGCAGCGTGCCCTTGAACGGCAGCCGCATGGCGAACAGCTCGTGCCAGTGGGCGTTGACGAAGCCCGGCAGGATCATCTTGCCGCGGGCGTCGATCACCCGCGCGCCCTGGCTGAGCGGCTCGACGGCGGAGGTCGGCCCGGCGGCGACGATCTTGTCGCCGGCGACGAGCACGGAGCCGTCGGGGATGACGCTGGCGCCGGGGTCGGCCGGGTACAGGCAGCCGCCCTTGATCAGCAGCGCGCTCATCTCACGGCCTCCCTCAGGTGTCTTTCCCACGCGTCGAGGGTCGGCTCGGCGGCCAGGACGGCGAAGTCGAGCGTGACGCCCTGTCTGCGGTACCTGGTCACCAGGCGCATCATCTCCAGTGAGCCGACGCCCAGGTAGACGAGGTTGGCGTCGCCGGCGATGTCCTCGGGGGCGGCGCCGATGAGTGCGGCGACGGTCTCGCGCAGCGCGCTCGCGTTGGCTGTGGTCTGCATGTCTGGTTCATCCCTTCTCGGCCCAGTCCCTGGGCGCGCTACGGTCTCTGGCCGCCGCGGCCAGCACCTTCTTGTCGACCTTGCCGAGCGGCGTGAGCGGGAAGCCCGCGACGTACTCCACGCGGTCGGGCAGCTTGAACTCGGCCAGCCCGCGCTGGTGCAGCGCCTGCTTCAGCTCGGGCAGCCCGGGGCGCTCGCCGGCCGCGCCGGACTCGGGTGCGACGAGGAAGGCGTAGATCCGCTCCCCGAGGAAGTCGTCGGGCACCGGGACCACGGCAGCCCTGGCGACGTGCGGGTGGGCGAGCAGGTGGCCCTCCACCTCGCCGGCGGAGATCTTGTCGCCGCCGCGGATGATGACGTCCTTCAGCCGGCCCTCGATGACCAGGCGGCCCTCCGGGGTCAGGCTGGCCACGTCGCCGGTGCGGTAGAAGCCGTCGCCGGTGAAGGCCCGCCGGTTGTGCTCCTCGGCCCGGTAGTAGCCGCGCAGCGTGTACGGGCCGCGGGTGAGCAGTTCACCGGCCACCCCGGCGGGCACGTCGTCGCCGTTCTCGTCGACGATGCGCACCTCGTCGGCCGGTGAGATCGGCCGGCCCTGGGTGTGGACGACGGCCTGCGGGTCGTCGTCGTCGCGGGTCATCGACAGCAGCCCCTCGGCCATGCCGAACACCTGCTGCAGGCGGCAGCCGAGCTCCGGCTCGATCCTGGCGGCCAGCTCCGGCTGGAGCCTGGCGCCGCCGATCTGGATCGTGCGCAGGCTGGACAGGTCCGCCGGGCCCCACTCCATGGCCTCCAGCCAGAGCTGGGCGACGGTGGGCACGACCGAGGTGAACGTGACGCGTTCGCGCTCGATGGCGGTGAAGCAGTCGTCGGGGGTGGGGTCGTCGGCGAGCACGACCCGGCCGCCGGTCGACAGCGTGCCGAGGACGCCGGGGCAGCCCCAGGTGAAGTTGAACTCCACCGGCAGCGCGGCCAGGTAGACGTCGGCGGCGGTGAGCCCGCACACCTCGGCCACGGCCCTGAGTTGGTAGGCGTAGTCGTCATGGGTCCTCGGGATCAGTTTGGGCAGCGCGGTGGTGCCGCCGGAGAGCAGGAAGAAGGCCACGTCGGACGGGTCGGCCGGGGGCAGCGGCGCGGGCTCGGCGTCCACCTCGGCGAGCGGCACGACCGCGGGGTCCGGCCCGGCCGCGCCGAGCGTGAAGATCAGGCGCAGCGCCGGCGACTCGGCCAGCATGTCCCGGGCCAGCGCCACGTGGTCGAACCCGCGGTAGGTGCCGGGCACGACGTAGGCGACCGCGCCGGACAGCTCCAGCAGGTGCCTGATCTCGTTGGCGCGGTGCGAGGCCAGCGAGAACACCGGCTTGGCGCCGATCCGGAACAGGGCGAAGGCCACGATCACGAACTCGGGCACGTTCGGCAGCTGCAGCACGACCCGGTCGCCTGGGCCGATGCCCCGGCTGAGGAATCCGGCGGCCATGCGGTCGACGCGGGCGTCCAGGTCGCGGTAGGACAGCCGCAGCTCGCCCTTGACCAGCGCGGTCCGCGTGCCGTGTTCGCCGGCCCAGGTCTTCAGCAGGTCGCCGAGGCTCTCCCCGAGCCACAGGCCCTCACGCCGGTAGCCGGCCGCGATCGGCGCGGGCCACGGTGTGCATCCCGGCAACATCATTCCTCCCCGTCGGGCTCGTAGGGTGCGGTGATCTCGACGACGGCGCAGCCGGCCTCCATGCCGGGGGCGCTGCCGATGAGCAGGATCTGGTCTCCGGTGGTGACGGCGCCGGTGGTCCACAGGTGCTCCAGCTGGATGAACAGGTCGCCGGCGCCGGCATGGCCGACCGTCCGGGTGAACTCCCACATGCTGCGGTCGGCGTCGATGCCGAGCGGGTCGAGGAACATGCCGGCCAGCGCGCCGCGGGCGAACGCGGTGTGGCAGACCTTGACGATCTTGTCCATGGACGTGCCGGCCTCGGCCAGCGTCCGGTCGGCCGCCTCGGCGACGCAGTCGCCGAAGTGGCCCATCGGGGGTGCGATGCCCTGCGCCCACAGGGTGCGCCAGTGGTCGCTGCGCTCCTCGAAGTTCAGCCCCCGCCCGACCGTGATGCCGGGCGGGAACAACTCCTCGCCGCCGCGGTGCAGTTCCTCCATGGACGGGTCGGAGACCGACCCGACGGCCAGCACCCTGGCGATGCCGCCGCGCCTGGAGACGACCGCGGCGGCCGCGCCGTCGGCGAGCAGGAACATCCGCGAGGCCCGCCAGCGGTCCACCATCGGGGTGGAGAAGTTGTCGGCGGCGGTGAGCAGCACCGCGTCCTTGGCCGGGTCGGCGATGAGCCGGTGCGCGGCCAGTTCCAGGCCGGCGATCATGCCCAGGCAGCCCTGGCGGACCTCCAGCGCGGTGATCGGCCGGTTGAGCGTGTTCTTCAGCACGTAGTGGGGGGCCGACCAGCCGTCGGGGCCCTGGTGGAAGCTGTCGCTGTGCAGCAGGGCCCCGAAGTCGGCCGGGTCGTGCCCGGCCCTGGCCAGGGCGACCCCGGCCGCCCGCGCCGCCATCTCGGGCGCGGGCAGGTCGCCGGCGACCATCACGGCCGCCATTCCGGAGGTCTCCAGGTCGGACCGGTCGTACCAGTCCTGCGCGACCGCGTGCTCGGCGGTCACCACAGGCGGCAGGTACGTGCCGAGCCCGGCCAGGTAGACGCTGTCGAATCTCATCGGGCGCTCCCGGCGGGGACCAGGTAGTGCGCCACGCTCTCGAGCTTCTCGCAGGTCTCCTCGAACTCGCGCTCGGGCGTCGACTGGCCGACGATCCCGGCGCCGGCGCGCAGCCAGGTCCTGCCGCCGACGCGGTAGGCGCTGCGCAGCACCAGGGCCGCGTCCATCTCGCCGGTGTGGTCGACGGTCAGCACCGCGCCGCTGTAGAGCCCGCGCGGCTCGGCCTCGTGCCGCCTGATCGCGCTGTAGGCGGCGTCCTTCGGCACGCCCGAGGCGGTGACGGCGGGGAAGACGGCGCCGAAGGCGTCCCAGGGGCCGTAGCCGGGGGCGAGCTTGCCCGCCACCTTGGAGGCCAGGTGCTGGACGCTGCCGCGCTCGCGGATGGCCATGAACTCCGGCACCTCGATCGAGCCCGGTACGCACACGTCCACCAGTTCGTCGGTGCCGACCTTGACGGAGATCGCGTGCTCGTAGACCTCCTTGGCCGAGCCGAGCAGGTCGGCGCGCAGCCGCTCGTTGGTGAGCAGGTCGGCGGTGAGCGCGCGGGTGCCGGCCAGCGGCTGGCTGATGACGCGGCCGCCGGCGTCGACCTTGACGACGATCTCGGGGCTGAACCCGACGGCCTCGATGCCGCCCAGGTCGAGCAGGAACGAGCGGGCCGGGTTGTTGCCGCGGCGGCCGGCCAGGTAGGTGCCGACCAGGTCGACCTCTTCGTCGACCTGGACGACACGCGACAGGATGACCTTGTGCAGCTGCCCGGAGTTGATCTCGTCGACGGCGAACTGGACGATGGAGCGGTAGTCGTCCTCGCCCTGGTTGCGCACGTCGAGCGGCTTGGGCTCGGCGGCGGGCGCGCCGCCCGAGGCGGCGATCACGTCGAGCAGCGCGCTGAGCGTGGCCTGGTCGGCGGCGCGCAGGTGGGCGCGGCCGTGCGCGATGCGGACCTCGGCGGCCGGCACCACCAGGTGCAGCAGCCGGTTGTCGCCGACGTGGCGGGGGTCGCCGTCGTCGGCGTAGGACAGTTCGAAGGTGGCCCAGCCGTAGGCCCGCCAGGCGGGCACCTTCACGGTGTCGAGCAGGCGGGCCACCTGGCGCAGCGGGCGGCCGTCCCAGGGCAGGACCACGTCGTCGGCGCCTTCCTGGCTCAGCCGGGCGCCGGTGCGGTCCAAGGTGAGCTCGGCGCGGCGGCCGGCGGCGTAGGCCCAGGTGCCGTCGCTTTCGTAGACGACGTGGTCGGCGTACGGGCCGGAGGCGGCCAGGCGGGCCGCGACCTGCACGGGGTCCTCGTTCAGCGGGACTCTGGTCTCGAAATAGTGCCGCGAACCTGTGGTGATCATTTGCTGTTCTCCCCTCAGTGGTTACTATCTAAAGTCTTACGTCGGTAACAAGTTGGGACAATGGCCCGGCGATTAGGGTTGCTTCTCGAACGGAGGCCGGCTGCTTCAGGCGGCGACGGCGGTGCCGTGCAGCCAGGCGACCTCGTCGTACAGGTCGTCCGGGCTGAGCGCGGACAACATCGCGTTCCTGGCGCGGGCGGCCTCGCCCGCCGGGTGGTAGAGCCTGGTGCCCAGCTCGCGGGCGACCAGCTGCGCCTTGGCCGTGCGCTCGCCGCGCTCGGCGTTGTAGTCCGCCAGGCGCCGGGGGATCGCGTCCTCGGCGCAGTCGAGCATTCTGCCCAGCACCACGGCGTCCTCCAGGGCCATGCAGGCGCCCTGGGCCGCGTACTGCAGCATCGGGTGGGCCGCGTCGCCCAGCAACGCCACGCGGCCGTCGGTCCAGTCGCGCACCGGGTCGCGGTCGCACAGCACCCAGCTGCGCCACCGCTCCCCCAGGTCGAGCAGCCGGCGCGCGGTCTCGCTCAGCGAGGGGAACTCGCCGAGCACGTGCGCCTTGTCGACCGGCTCGCCGACCACCTCGGACCGCGCGCCGTCGTCCCTGGTGGCGGCCAGGTTCAGCATGGACCCGCCGCCGATCGGGTAGTGCACGAAGTGCCAGCGCGGCCCGGCCCACAGCGTGACCGTGTTCCAGCGCAGGTCTTCCGGCACCTGCTCCATCGGGATGACCGAGCGGTAGATCGTGTGGCCGGAGACCCGCGGCCGGCCGTCGCCGACGAGCTGGGCGCGGACGGTGGAGCGGATCCCGTCGGCGCCGATGAGCGCCGCGCCGGTGAACCGCTCCCCCCGCGCGGTGATCGCGGTGGCCCGGTCGCCGTCCTGCTCGTAGCCGGCGATCGTGCGCCCGGGCAGCAGCTCGACGTTGGGCGCGGCCCGGCAGGCCGCCAGCAGCGGCGCGTACAGGTCGCCGCGGTGCACCACCACGTACGGGTTGCCGAAGCGCGAGCGGTAGGCCCCGCTCAGCGGCATCACGGCCACCTGGTCGCCGCTGGTGCCGTCCATGAAGCGCAGCTCGTCGATGAACACGGCCCGGTCGCGGACCTCGGCGCCGACGCCCAGCCGGTCGAGCGCGTGGAAGGCGTTGGGCGCCAGCTGGATGCCCGCGCCGATCTCGGCGAAGGTGTCGGAGCGTTCGAGCACGGTGACCCGGTGGCGCCCGCGCGCCAGGGCCAGGGCGGCGGCCAGTCCTCCGATGCCGCCGCCCGCGACGATGATGTCGGCCATCTCCGCCGCCCTCAGCCCCGGGCCGCCGCGATCGCGGCGGCCATCTGCTCGATGCTGGCCTCTTCGAACAGCTCGTCGATGCCCACCTCGACGTCGAACAGCTCACCGATCAGCCCGGTCAGCGTGGCCGCGCGGATCGAGTCGCCGCCCAGCTCGAAGAAGTTGTCGAGGATGCCGATGCCCTCCAGGTCCAGCGTCTCTGCCCACAGCCGGCGCAGCTCGCGCTCCACCTCGGTGCGCGGCTCCTGGTAGGGGGTGTCGACGTCGGGCCGCGACTTGGGCGGCTCGGGCAGCGCCTTGTGGTCGATCTTGCCGTTGGTGGTCATCGGGAACGTCCCGACCACGTACGCCGTGGGCACCATGAAGGACGGCAGCCGGCGGGCGAGCTCCCTGCGGATCTCCCTGACCTGCGGCGTCTGGCCGGCCTCCGGCTCGACGTAGGCCACCAGCCTGGTGTCGCCGTGCGCGTCCTTCCTGGCCAGCACGGTCGACTGGCGCACGCCGGGGAAGTCCGACAGGACCACCTCGATCTCGCCCAGGTGCACCCGGTTGCCGCGCACCTTGACCTGGCCGTCGGTGCGGCCGACGATCTCGATGCTGCCGTCGGCCCAGTAGCGGGCCAGGTCGCCCGAGCGGTACAGCACGGGGTGACGCTCCGGGTCGATCGGGTTGTCGATCCACTTCTCCGCGGTGGCCTCGGGGCGGCCCAGGTAGCCGGCCGACAGGCTGTCTCCGGCCACGCACAGCTCGCCGATCACGCCGGGCGGCAGCGGCCGCAGGTCCTCGCCGAGCACGTACGTCTTGACGTTGGGCGTGGGCCGGCCGATCGGCGGCGTCCTGCGGGCGCGACCCTCGGGGCCCAGGCTCTCGCCCAGCTCGGTCAGGTCGCACATGGCCACCACGGTCGCCTCGGCCGAGCCGTACAGGTTGAGCACGTGGAAGGGCAGGTCGGCCGAGGGCCAGGTCTGCACCCGCTCGCCGCAGATCCTGATGTTGCGCAGCGCGGTGTGGGCGGGCCACTCCAGCGTCCACAGCCGCTCGGCCATCGCCTTCATCAGCAGCGCGTGGGTGATGCGGTTGGTGACGAACCAGTCGCGCAGCCACTCGGCCGAGGTGACGACCGACGGCTCGGGGATGTGCACGGCGGCGCCGGCGCTGAGCACCGAGAAGCACTCGACCTCGACCATCCCATAGCCGGGGGCGGCCATCCAGGTGCCGCGCGAGTCCGGGGTCACCTCGCACAGCGTGCGCATGCTGTAGATCAAGTTGCGTGCCGCGCCGTGCCTGACCAGGACGGCCTTCGGGGCGCCGGTGGAGCCCGAGGTGTAGCAGATGTGGATGAGGTCGTCCTCGGTGACGGGCTCGGCGACCGGGTCGGCGGACTCGCTCTGCCAGTCGTCGCCGTCGAGGGTGAGCACCGGCGCGATGCCGGCCACCTTGTCCTCGTGGGCGCGCATGGTCAGCGTGACCGCCGCGCCGGCGTCGCCGATCATGAAGCGGACGCGGTCGGCGGGGAAGTCCGGGTCGAGCAGGATCGCCGCGGCGGCCAGCTTGAAGCAGGCGAGCTGGGCGATCAGGCTCTCCGGGCCGCGCGGGAAGCACACGCCGATCGTGGCGCGGGGCCTGACCCCGATCGCGGTCAGGCGGCGGGCCAGGCGGTTGGCCTGGGCGTCGAACTCGCCGAAGGTGAGCTCGCCGCCGTCCCAGGCGACCGCGATCTTGTCGGGGGTCTCCGCCGCGATGCCGGCGATGATCTCGTGGAAGAAGGCGGGCGGGACGGTCTCGTCGGTCTGGTTCCAGTCGGTCAGGACGCGCCTGGTCTCCTCGGGGGTGAGCAGCGCCATGTCGCGTACCGGGGTGGTCGGGTCGGTGGCGATGGCGTGCAGGATCCTGCTCAGGTGGGCGGCGTACTGGTCGCTCGCCTCGGCGTCGAACTCGGCCGCGGCCATGACCAGTTCCAGCCCGTCCCTGCCGACCACCAGGGTCAGCGGGGCGACGGGCGGCTCCTCGGCCGACTTGGCGACGGCGGCGTGGCAGGACTGCCCGGTGTACGGCTCGGGCGCGGCGGCGGTGACGGCGGCCAGCACGTCCCAGGCGGGGCTGGCGCCGCTGACCCGCAGCTTGATCACGCCGGCCGGGGCGGCGATGACCACGTCGCCCTCGCCGGTGTAGCGGTGGATCAGCGCGGCCAGCGCCGCGGCGGCGAACCTGTCGGGGTTCTGGCCGCGCTGCGGCATGGGCACCGCGCGGCGGTGCACGGGCCCGGAGCGGTCGTCCCCGACGGGGTGTGCCAGAGGCAGGGTGGTGGTGTCCATGGGTTCTCTCCTTGAGTCCGTTGGGTCAGGCCACGAGCGCCGGGATCTCGGCGAGCCGCCGCCTGGCGGTGACGGACTGCGCGAGGTCGTCGATCATGCGGACGGTCTGCTCCCAGTCGACGCAGGCGTCGGTGACGCTCTGGCCGAAGGTGAGGCATTCGCTGCGGCCGAGGACCAGGTCCTGGCGGCCGGCGGTGAGGAAGCTCTCGATCATCAGACCGGAGATGCCGCTCTCGCCCAGGGCGATCCGCTCGGCGATCTCGCCGACCACGATCGGCTGGCGCTCGTGCTTCTTGCCGCTGTTGGCGTGGCTGGCGTCGACGAACAGGGTGCGCGGCAGCCCGGCCTTGCCGAGCCGCTCCAGCGCCCTGGCCACGTGCACGGGACCGTAGTTCGGGCCGTCGGCGCCGCCCCGCAGGACGAGGTGGCAGTCGGGGTTGCCGCTGGTGGCCAGGACCGCGGCGGAGCCGTGCTCGTCGATGCCGGGGAAGACGTGGCCGCTGGCGGAGGCGACGATCGCGTCGATGGCGTTGTCCACGTCGCCGGCGGTGCCGTTCTTCAGTCCGACGGGCATGCCCAGGCCGCTGGTGAACTGCCGGTGGATCTGGCTCTCGACCGTGCGGGCGCCGATGGCGGCCCAGGAGACCAGGTCGGACAGGTAGCCGGGCACGGCCGGGTCGAGGAATTCGCAGGCGATGGGCAGGCCCATCCCGGCGATCTCCGACATGAGGCCCCTGGACAGGCGCAGGCCGTTGGCCAGGTCGTTGGTGCCGTCCAGCCACGGGTCGCTGACCAGGCCCTTCCAGCCGAGTCGGGTGCGGGGCTTCTCCACGTAGACGCGCATCGCGACGACGATCTCGCCCGACACCTGCTGGGCCAGCTCGGCCAGCCGCTCGGCGTAGGCCAGCGCGGCCACGGGGTCGTGCACGGAGCAGGGGCCGACGACCGCGACGAGGCGGTCGTCCTGGCCGCGCAGCACGCGGGCGATGTCCCGGCGGCCGCTCATGACCACGTCTTCGGCGCGGGCCGACAGCGGGATCTCGGTACGCAGCTCGGCGGGCGACGGCAGCGGCTCGACGACCTGGACACGGGGGACGATGGCCTGAACAGTGTGCATGGGAGTTGTTCCTTCCGGGAGAAATGTGTAAAGAGGTCAGGCCGCGTCGGCCGCGAGCACGGCCGCGGAGAACGTGAATCCCATGCCGGTGCCGAGCAGGAGCACCTTGCCCCCCGGCGCCAGCAGTCCTTCCTTGACCAGGTGGCTCAGGCTGTAGAGCGCGTCGGCCGGGCCGAGGTGGCCGATGGTCAGGCCGAGCTCCGACAGGTCGTTGGCGGGGGTCTCGGCCAGCGGCCGCACGAAGCTGTCGCGGTAGAGCGCGCGGCCCACGAAGGGGGCGGCGTACCAGTCGATCTGCGACATCTCCAGCCCGGCGTCGGCCAGCACCCTGGCGACCACGGTGGTCACGCCGGCCGCCGAGCGGGCGCGCACGTCGCGCAGCGACACCTCGCCACTGGCCAGGAACTCCCTGGTGCGCTTGCGCATGTCCGGCCGCGGCTCCGGCTCGGTGCCGAACGGCTCGTTGCCGCGCGCGAGTCCTTCCAAGGAGGTGTCGGTGAACGACACCAGCGACAGCAGCCGCAGCCGGCCGCCGCCCCTGGTGACCACCACCGACGCGCCGCCGTCGCCGAACACCATGCCGGGAGACAGGTACCAGCGGTCGGTGGGCGGCGCGAACCTGTCGGCGATGGTGATGAGCGCGTTCGGCAGCTCGGGCCGGGCGCTCAGCGCGGTCGCCGCGATCTCCAGGCTGGCCAGGGAGCCGTTGGAGGCCGCCTGGACGGTCGCCGGCATGCCCTGCAGCCGGGTCCCGATCAGCTCCTTGGCGATCCAGCAGGCCGCGGGCCACATGTCCAGGCCCTGGTAGTGGCTGTGACTGTGCAGGTAGTAGGTGTCGGGAACGATCTCCACGCCGTACTCGGCGGCCTCCTTGACGGCCTGCCGCCCGGCGGTCACGGCCATCTCGGGCGGTGCGGCCGTCGCTTGGGAGACCGAGACCACACCGGTGCTCTGGGCGACCTGCTCGGAGTACGCGCCATCGGCGATGGCCCGCTTCACCGGCACCAGGTCGCCGATCACGCCGCCGGTCCCGGCGATCCAGATGTCATCGAATCGCATCAGTGGTAGTCCTTTCAGCTCGTTACTGTCTAACACGCTACGAAGGTAACGAACCTTGGACAATGCCCCAGCGATTAGCGCTACTTCTTAACCGGCAAAGTAAGAACGACGGTAACCATCGAGTCAAACAGAAAGGGCCCGTCCGCGCGGACGGGCCCTTTCTGGGGGTGGGGTTACTTGCTGGCGACCGCCTCACGCGCCGGGGCGGCGGGAGCCGCGGCCCTGGTCGTGGGCACGAACACGGCCAGCACGGCGATCAGCACCGACAGCCCGGCCGACAGCCAGAACGCGGTGTGGTACGCCTGGATGCCGACGTTGCCCGCGAGACCGGAGGCCGTGACACCGACCGCCAGCCACAGGCCGACGCCGAGCTGCCTGCTGGAGTTGTAGAGCCCGGAGGCCAGGCCCATGCGCTGGATCGGCACACCATGCGTGCCCGCCACCGCGGTGCTGATCATCATGACCGTGACACCGAGGCCGAGCAGCAGGCCGCCCGGCAGGATGTCGGCCCAGAACGAGCCGTCCACCGGGATGCCGGTCAGCAGCAGCGAGCCGGCCGTCAGCACCACCGCGCCGCCGAGCAGCACCGGGCGAGCGCCCTTGGAACCGGTCGTCATGGCCACGTTCTTGCTGGCCAGCACCACGATGAGCGCCTGCGGGAAGAACGCGAGACCGGTCTGGATGGCCGAGAAGCCGAGCACCTGCTGCATGTAGACGCTCATGAAGAACGTCGAGATCGACATGACGCCGCCGGACAGGAACGCGATCGCGTTGCCCGTCGTCACCCCGCGGTTGGCGAAGATGGACAGGGGCACCAGCGGCGCGGACAGCCGCGACTGCAGCACCAGGAACGCGATCAGCGCGACGCCGCCGCCGATGAGCGGCCACAGCACGCCGGGCGCGCCCCAGCCGGTCTCGGCGGCCACGGTCAGCGCGTAGATGATGGCGCTCATGCCGCCGGTGACCAGGATCGCGCCGGGGACGTCCACCCGTCCGCCGCGGGCCTGGGCGTGGTCGGCGTTCAGCGCCTTGATCGCGGCCAGCACCAGCAGGATGCCGACCGGGACGTTCACCCACATGACCGAGCGCCAGCCCAGGTACTCGGTGAGGATGCCGCCGAACAGGACGCCGCCGGTGAAGCCGGCCGACGCGACGGCGCCGAAGATGCCC
The DNA here is from genome assembly GCF_013283785.1 of Nonomuraea antri. GTDB lineage: Bacteria > Actinomycetota > Actinomycetes > Streptosporangiales > Streptosporangiaceae > Nonomuraea > Nonomuraea antri. The sequence goes on along the minus strand of NZ_JABCPZ010000058.1, from coordinate 23,465 downwards.
ATGGCCTTGGCCCGCGCCTTGGGCTCGGTGAAGCCGCCGGCGATCAGCGCGAGCACCGCGGGCGAGACCGCGGCCGCCGACAGGCCCTGCAGGGCACGCGAGAGCACGAGCACGATCGGCTCGGTGGCGAAGCCGCCCACCAGCGAGGCGGCGGTGAAGACGGCCAGGCCGCCGACGAACATGCGCTTGCGGCCGACCAGGTCGCCGAGCCGCCCGCCGAGCAGCAGGAAGCCGCCGTAGAACAGCGCGTACGCGCCGACGACCCACTGCAGGGCGGCGTCGGTGAAGCCCAGGTCGCGCTGCATGGACGGCAGGGCCACGTTCACGATCGCGAAGTCGAGCACCAGCATGAACTGGGCCGTGCAGAGCAGCCCCAGCGGCGGGCGCCGGACTGTGTTTTCCGACATGTGCCTTTCCTTTCTGGATAGACCAGGCTGGATGGCAGCCAGGCCGCTCGGCCTAGCTGTGGGACGTGTTAGGGGTCAGGAGGTATTCGTGGGCCCGGATGCCGTGCCTCCTCTCCCTGAGGCGAAGGTGCACCGGCGGCCTGGATCCGTTCTCCGAGAGGACTACCGGCGAAATGGTTTTGGCGGTAATGTGGTCTGTATGAAGGGACAACCGGGGAACAGGGCCATCGCGCCCGGCCGGCTCGCGCTCGTGCAGTCCTTCGTGAATAGCCTCAACGTCGAGTTCGGCCCCGACGAGTTCGCCACCGTCGAAGGCTTCGGCGGCTGGCTGCGCCGCCACGGCTTCGACGTGCCGGCGCCCGGCGAGCTCGACCGGCGTGAGGCCGTCATTCTGCGCGAGGCGCTGCGCGCCCTGCTGCGCGAGCACAACGGCGGCGACGCCGACCCGGCGGCGCGCGGCACCGTCGAGCACGTCGCCCGCGGCTGCCCGCTCGTCGTGGAGTTCGACGGCAGCGGCGCGATCGGCCTCGGCCCGGCGCAGCACGGCGTGCGCGGCGCGTTCGCCACCGTGCTCGCCGCGGTGACCGAGTCGGTGATCGAGGGGTCGTGGCAGCGGCTCAAGGCCTGCCACGAGCACGCCTGCGAGTGGGCCTTCTACGACCGCTCCCGCAACCGCACCGGCCGCTGGTGCTCGATGGAGATCTGCGGCACCCGGTCGAAGATGCGCGCCTACCGGGAGTCCAGGAAGCGCGGCTGAGCCCGGATCAGGCCAGCAGGCCGGGTCGTCCCTTCTGGGGCGGACGGCCCGGTCGAGCGCGCACGGCGAAAAGGTCACGGGGCGTTCTCCCTGCCGAGCAGGCGGCGGGCGACCACAAGCTTGGTCGCGGCGGCGGTGCCGTCGGCGAGCTGCAGCCCGATGACGTCGCGCAGCCGCTGGGCCACGGGGCCGTCCTCCGACCAGCCGAGGTGCCCGAGCGTGAGCAGCGCCTGGTGCGCGGCCTCCATCGCGGCCCTGGGCGCCCACCACTTGGCCATGTTGGCCGACTCGCGCGGGTCCAGGCCCGCGTCGGCGCGCCACAGCGCCTCGAACGACACCAGCCGCGCCGCGTGCAGCATCGTCGCGTGCTCCACCAGCGGGAACGACACCGACTGGAACCGGCCGATGGGCTGGCCGAAGGCCTGCCTGGAGCCGGCGTGCGCGAACGCCTCGTCCAGCGCCGCCCGGCCGACCGCGATGGCCATCAGCGCGATCAGCGCCCTGGAGACGCCGAAGCCGCGCATCACCTGGGCGAACCCGCGGCCGACGCCGCCGACCACGTGCTCGGGCCCGGCGCGCAGGCCCTCGAAGACCAGCCGGCCCCGGCCGCCGGCGCGGCAGCCCAGGTCGTCCAGGCGCTGGCGGCGCACCTCCTCCAGCGGGACGTAGAACGCGGTGATGCCGTGCGGCCCCGCCTCGCCGGTCCTGGCGAACAGCAGGCAGTGCGTGGCGTAGGCGGCGGACATGATCGACGTCTTCTCGCCGGTCAGGATCCATCCGTCGCCGTCGGGCCTGGCCGTCATCTCGATGTTGCCGGCGTCGGTGCCGTGTCCCGGTTCGGTCAGGCCGAGCGCCAGCACGGCCTCGCCCCTGGCGATCGGCGGCAGCCACCGCGCCAGTTGCTCGGGGCTGCCGTTGGCCGCCAGCACGCCGCCCACCAGCGCGGCGTTGAGCACCGGGAAGCACACCGACAGGTCGGCCGCGGCCAGTTCCTCCAGGACGATGCCGGCGCTGACCGCGTCCAGGTTCCTGCCGCCGTACGCCTCGGGCAGGCGCAGCGCGAACAGTCCCTCGTCGGCCAGGTCGGCCAGCAGCCCGGGACGGTAGGAGCCGCGCACGTCGGCGTCGCGCCTGAAGGGCGCGACCCGCTCGGCGGCGAATCTCCTGACCTGCTTGGCCAGGGCGTTCTGTGCGGTGGTGAAGTCGAAGTCCACGTCAGTTCCTCAGCGCGTCTCGGAGGGCGAATTTCTGGATCTTCCCCGAGGGGGTGCGGGGCAGGGACGGCACGATCTCCACCCGCTCCGGCCAGTACTGCTTGGCCATGCCGAGCCCGGACAGGTGGGCCCGCAGGTCGTCGAGCGTGAGCGGGCCGCCGGTGGTGACCAGGACGGCGCAGGCGCGCTCGCCCAGCCGCTCGTCCGGGTAGCCGATGACGGCCGCGTCCCTGATCGCCGCGTGGCGCAGCAGGGCGCCCTCGACCTCGACGACCGGGATGTTCTCCGCGCCGCGCATGATGATGTCCTTGACCCGGCCGGTGATGCGGATGCCGCCGTGGCCGTCGTCGCGGGCCAGGTCACCGGTGTCGAACCAGCCGTCGGCGGTCACCGACTCGGCGTACACCTCTGGCCGGCGGTAGTAGCCCAGGCACTGGGACGCGCCGCGCACCTGCAGCAGCCCCGACTCCCCCGGCGGCACCGGGCGGCCGGACTTGTCGGCCACCCTGACCCGCATGCCGGGCACCACCGTGCCGTCGCTCTCCGCGGCGCGCAGCGGCGGGTCGGCGGGCCTGGTGATGGTCACGCAGCCGTTCTCCGACATGCCCCACAGCGCGTAGACCCGGCAGCCGAGCACCTGGTCGGCGTCCTCCACCAGGGCCGGCGCGATGGGCGCGCTGCCGGTGGCGAACGTGCGCAGCGCCCGCAGGTCGCGCGGCGCGGCGCGCTGGGCCTCGATGAGGTCGGACAGGAACGTGGGCGCGCCCATGAAGAACGTCACCGCCCGCTCCTCCAGGATGCCCAGCATCCGGCCGGCGTCCCAGGTGTCGACCTGGACGGCGGTCGCGCCGAGCAGCAGCGGCATGACGAAGTTCCAGGTGTATCCGGCCTGGTGGGTGGTGGGCGAGCCCATCGCGGTGACCTCGTCGGGGCTCAGGCCGAGCACGTCCGCCTGGGCGCGGTTCATCGCGTACAGGGTGTTGTGGCTGTGCACGACGCCCTTGGGCTCTCCGGTCGTGCCGGAGGTGAAGATGAGCTGGGCCGGGTCGTCCGGGCCCGCCTCCAGCGCGTCCAGCAGGTCGGGGCCGGCCGGTTCGGTGCTCAGCAGGTCGCGCTCGAAGTCGAGCACGCCCTCCCCGGCATGGTCGCCTGCGCCGAGGAGCACGCGGTGGCGCAGCGTCGGGACCGCCGCGGCGACCTCGGCGCTCATATCGGCGTAGGAGAAGCCGCGGAACTCGGCCGCGGCGATGTAGACGGGGCTGCGCGTCAGCGTGGTCATGAACTCGACCTCGCGCCTGCGCATGATCGGCACGATCGGGCCGGCGACCGCGCCGATCCTGGCGCAGGCCAGGATCGAGGCGATCAGCTGCCAGGAGTTGGGCAGTTGCAGGCTCACCACGTCGTGGCGGCGCACGCCGAGCCGCAGCAGGCCCGTGGCCAGCCGGTCGACGCGTTCGGCCAGGTCGGCGTAGGTGACGGTGACGGCCGCGCCGTCCTGGTAGCAGACCAGGGCGGGCTTGGCCGGGTGGACGGCGACGGCCCGGCGCAGGTCGTCCAGGATGGTCTCCGTCCGCCACCAGCCGGCCGCGCGGAACAGCTCCGCCTCGGCGGGCAGCGCGAGGACGTCTCCGGTGGTGGACTCGGCGGTGGTGCTGGTCATCAGGCGTCCTTTCTGCCGAGTGCCGCGCGGGCCCGCTCGGCGACCGCCCCGGCGGTGACGCCGGCACGGCGCAGCAGGTGACGCTGGTCGCCGGCGATCGAGACGAACGCGTCGGGCATCGCCACCCGGTGCACCCGGACCGGCATGATCTCGGTCAGGCACTCGGCGACCGCCGAGCCGAACCCGGCCGAGGCCCAGTGCTCCTCCACGGTGATCACCAGTCCGGTCGCGCTGGCCCAGCCGGCCAGCGTGGCGGTGTCGAGCGGCTTGATCGTGTGCACGTGCAGCACGGCCGCCCGGACGCCGTCGCGGGCCAGCAGGTCCGCGGCCTCCAGCGCGGCCAGCACCGGGTACGGGCCGCTGGCGGCGATGGTGACGTCCAGGCCGCGGCGCAGCACCTGCGCCCGGCCCAGCCGGACCGGAGGTCCTGGCGGCAGCGCCGGGGTGGGGCCGCGGCCCAGCCGGAAGTAGACCGGGCTCGGCAGCGCGACGGCCTGCCTGAACAGGGACTCGGTCGTGGCGGCGTCGCCCGGCGCCACGACGGTCATGTTGGGCAGCGTCCGCATGACGGCCAGGTCCTCCAGCGCGTGGTGCGTGGGGCCGAGATGCCCGGCGGACACGCCGGAGTGGGTGGCCGCGATGAGGACGGGCAGCCCGTTCATCGCGATGTCGATCTTGACGGCTTCCGCGGCCCGCGAGGCGGCGAACGCCGCCATCGTGTTGACCAGCGGGTGCCGCCCCTCCTTGGCCAGGCCGGCGGCCGCGCCCATGAGCGTGTGCTCGGCGATGCCCAGGTTGATGTACCGGTCGGCGGCGGGGCCGAAGTCCACCCCGCCGAACAGCCCGGTGTCGGTGTCCAGGCACACCAGCCGCTCGTCGCCGGGCAGCAGCTCGGCGACGAGATCGCGGTAGACCTCGCGGGAGGCGCGCAGGGCGGTGGCGCTCATCGGCGCTCCCCGTCCGCCTCCGCCGCCTTGCGCAGCGCGGCCAGCGCCCGCTGGTGCTGGCGCTCGTTCAGCCGCGCGTAGTGGCTGCGCACCTGGCCCTCGACGAACGGCAGGCCCTTGCCCTTGACGGTGTGGGCGATGACGAGCGTGGGCCGCCCGGGCGCCGGCGGGGTGCCGAGCGCCAGGGTCAGCTCGTCGACGTCGTGGCCGTCGGCCTCGCGCACCTGCCAGCCGAACGCGCGCCACCGCTCGGCCAGCGGCTCGGTGCCGCCGACCACGTCGGTGTCGCCGGTGATCTGCAGGTGGTTGCGGTCGACGATGGCGACCAGGTTGTCCAGCCGGTGGTTGGCGGCCACCGCGGCCGCCTCCCACACCGAGCCCTCCTGCAGCTCGCCGTCGCCCATGATGACGAAGCAGCGGCGGTCGGTGCCGTCGAGCCTGAAGGCCAGCGAGAAGCCCAGCCCCAGGGCCAGGCCGTGGCCGAGCGAGCCGGTCGGCATCTCCACGCCGGGGATCTCCGGGTGGGGGTGTGCCATGAAGTGGCTGTCCGGCCTGGCGTAGTCGTTCAGCCACTCCTCGGGGAAGAAGCCGGCCTCGCTGAGCGTGGCGTACAGGGCGATGCCGCCGTGCCCCTTGCTCAGCAGCAGCACGTCGCGGTCGGGCGCGCCGGGGAACTCCGGATCGACCTGCATGATCCGGAAGTACAGGGTGGCCAGGATCTCGACGAGCGACAGCGAGCCGCCCGCGTGACCGCCCTCGGGTCCAGCGCACATCCCGACGATGTGCTCCCTGATGCGGGCGGTCTTGTCCGCCAGGCTGTAGGTGCGTGGCGTGGTGGGGCTGATGGTCATGACCACTCCTCGGATCAGTTCGGGTGCAGGCCGGGGAACTCCAGCCCCATCGATTCGGGCAGGCCGTACCGGACGTTCAGGCACTGCACGGCGTTGCCCGCCCCGCCCTTCACCAGGTTGTCCAGCGCGGAGATCACGGTGACGTTGGTGGCGCCGTCCTCCAGCGCGAAGCCGACGTCGCAGTAGTTGGAACCGGACAGGATCTTCGAGTCCGGGAAGCGGTGCAGGCCGCGCCGGTGCGCGACGACCCTGATGAAGGGCTCGTCGCCGTAGCGGGCGCGGTAGGCGCCGCGGATGGCCTTCTCGTCCACGCCCGGCGTCAGGCGCGCGTTGCACAGGAGCTGGACGCCGCGCACGGCCTCCACCCCGGTCGCCGTCATGTTCACCGGCAGCCCGGTGGCCTGCGCGATCTCGGCCTCGTGGCGGTGCCTGGTCGGGGCGAAGACGCGCATCGCCCCGCTCCGCTCGGCGTGCAGGTTCTCCGGCCCCGCCTTCGCCCCGGCGCCGGATGAGCCGGTCCTGGCGTCGACCGCCAGGCCGCCCTCGATCAGCCCCGCCTCGGCCAGCGGCACGAGGGCGAGGATGCCGGCGGTGGCCATGCAGCCGGGCACGCTGATCCGGCCGGCCGTGCGCAGGCGGTCCCGGTGCAGCTCGGCCAGGCCCTGGACGAACGTCTCGATCAGTTCGGGCGACTCGTGCGGCACGCCGTAGTAGTCCTCGTACACTCCCGGGTCGTGCAGCCGGAAGTCGCCGGACAGGTCGATGATCGTGTCGGCCAGCGGCAGGAACTCCGGCATCCGGCGCATCGTCTCGCGATGCGGCGTGGCCAGGAACACCGCGTCGTAGCGGCCGAGCTGCTCCTCGTCACAGAAGGTCAGCCGGGTGCGGCCGCGCAGGTTGGGGTGGATGTTGTCGATCGGGCGCCCGCGCAGGGTGCGCGACGTGGCCGCCGCGACCTCGACGCCCGGGTGGGAGATGAGCAGGCGCAGGAGCTCGCCGCCGATGTATCCGGCCGCTCCGACGACCGCGACGCGCAGCTTGCCGTCGTCGCGCAGTATGGCCTTGCGGTGAAGACTGTCGTTCATTCCGCCCTCGCGATGAAGTGAGCCGCGATGGCGTCAGCCACGTCGACTCTCGAACCGTGGGCTTCCTGGAAGCCTCTGAACTCCACACGGTCGTTGACCTCGAGCACGGTCAGCTGACCGTCTCCGTTCTCCATGAGGTCCACGCCCGCGATGTCCGTCCCGACCGCGGCCGCCGCGGCGACCGCGAGGTCGGCGTGGTCGGGGCCGAGGGTGAGAGGCTCGCTGACGGCCCCTCTCGCCACGTTCGTGCGCCAGTGCGTGCTGCGGCGGAAGGTCCCGCCGAGCGCGCGGCCGCCCACGACGATCACACGGATGTCCCGATCCGCCTTGGCCACCAGCTCCTGCAGGTAGATGACGTGCGCCTGCGGGGAGGGCAGCGCGGCGACGTGCTCGAGCACGGTCGCGGCGGTCTCGTGGTCGGGGACCTTGGTGACCAGCCGGCCCCAGGATCCGACCAGCGGCTTGATGACCGCCGGGTAGCCGAGCTCGTCGAGCGCGGCCAGCGCGGACTCCGGCGTGAGCGCCAGGGTGGTCCTGGGCGTCGGCAGCCCCGCGCCGAGCAGGGCGGCCGAGGCGTGCCACTTGTCGCCGCTGATGTGCGTGGCGTGCGAGGAGTTGAGCACGCTCGCCCCCGCCGCCTCCAGGGCGCTCGCCGCGTAGAGCGCCCTGAAGTAACCGACTTCACGATTGAGTACGCACTTTTCCGCGTGCTCCGCTTTCTCGGAGTCGCCGGATACGAACAGCTCGCGGGAATCGAGATATTCGTAGGAGGCACCGCGCCGTTCGAGCGCGGTCATGATCGCTTTTTCCTCGAATCTCACCCGCGACGCGAGGACGGAAAGGCGTGGCGCCGGCATCGTTACTCGCCCCAGTCTTCCTCGACCTCGGGCGCGAGAGTGAGCGCCGGGGGCTCGATCGAGTCGATCTCCAACTCGATCGAGCAGTCCTGGCACTCGATGATCTCGCCTGGGCGCGCGTCCGACTCGAACGGCACCGTGGCCGCGCACTCCGGGCACTCGGCCGCCGCTTCCATCACCTTCTGCATCAGGTCGCCCCTTCCACAATTGGTCCACTGCATTTCATGGAGACCGTAACCCGGCGGCCGGTGATATCTCCAACAAAAGCTGCTGTTCACTGTGAGCAGGGGCGCTTATCGCCGAACATCAATAATCGTGTGCAGGTCAGAGCATAAGAAGAGCTTCTGCCGGGGGCCGTAATTTAATCTGTTCCGCCGCTTACGCTCGCCTTGGTAATCAATTATTCACATGGAAAGCGAGCCCCCATGCTGACGACTTCCGAACGCGGGACCGAGGCCACTCCGGGCGAGCTGTTCGCCGCGGCCGTGACCGAGGAGACCACGTCGGTGCCCTTCCGCACCCACCTGCCCGCGGCGTTCCCGCTGTTCGCCACCCGTCCTCGCTACGCGGTACGTCACCTGCTGCGCACCGCCGACGTGCCCGACGAGCCGTACACGTTCGTGTACGAGCCGCCGAAGGGCGAGCTCGGCGAGGTCGGCAACTCCTACGCGGCCACCCCGGAGGCGGCCTTCGCACCGCGCCTGGCCCAGGCGCGGATGACCGATCTCAGCGTCACGATGCCCATCCCCGACGGCCTGCTCGACGACCCCCAGCTGCTCGCCCAGTACATCGACTTCCGGGTGCTGGTCAGGCTCTCGGTCGTGGAGAACGAGTCGCTGCTGCACGGCACCGCCGACGGCGCGATCACCGGCCTGCTGTCCCAGCCCGGGATGCGGCACGCGCGTACCGGCCGGACCCTGGAGGAGGCCGTGACCTGGGCCGCCGCCCGGGTCGAGGAGACCGGCGGCTCCTGCGACGGCATCGTCGCGCACCCGTCGGTCTACTGGGAGCTGGTGCGCCTGGGCGCGCTGGCCAGGCTGGCCGGGGCCGGCGTCAAGGTGTCGCGGACCCGCATGATCCCCAGCGACCGGCTGCTGCTCGGCGACTTCAGCGCCGCGGCGACGCTGCTGCTGCCCGGCGTGGCCGACATCACGCGCGACGGCGACCAGGTCACGGCCACCTCCCGGGTGGGCCTGGCGGTCCGGCTGCCGCAACACCTGATGACGCTGGCCTGGGGCGGCGAGCATGGCTGAGCCCAAGGTCCTGTACATCACCGGCTGGATGCGCAGCGGCAGCACCCTGCTCGGCAACGTGCTGGGCGAGCTGCCCGGCGTCCTGCACGCCGGTGAGCTGCACTACCTGTGGCACAACGGGGTGCTGAAGGCCGGCACCAACTCCACCTGCGGCTGCGGCGCCGAGGTCACCAAGTGCGCGCTGTGGTCGCGGGTGCTGGCCGCCGGCGGCGACGGCAGGCACGAGACGGCCAGGCGGATGGTCCGCGCGCAGCACGCGCTGCTGCGCACCAGGCACGTGCGGGCCAGGCTGGCCGAGTCGCGCGGCGCCACCGAGCGCGCCGCCGGGCTGGACGCGACCGTCGGGCGGACCGCCGCGGTCTACCGCAGGCTGGCCGGGCTGGGCGGCGAGCGCCTGATCGTGGACGGCTCGAAGTACCCGGCCGAGGCGGCCGCCCTGCTGGGGCGCTCCGACCTCGACGTCCGGGTGCTGCACGTGGTCCGCGATCCGCGCCCGACCGCCTACTCCTACAAGCGGGCCAAGGACTACATCGACCCGATGAGCCCGGCCCGCAGCAGCGGCTACTGGAGCGCGTTCAACCTCGCCTCCGAGCTGATCGGCCGCGCCTTCCCCGGCCGCTACCTGCGCGTCAGGCACGAGGACCTGTGCCGCGACCCGCGCGCGGTGGTGACGGAGGTCATGCGCTTCGCCGGCCTGGACGGCGAGCCCCCGGTGGACGAGTCGGGCGGGGTCGTGCTCGGCCGCAACCACACGGTCACCGGCAACCCGGACCGGCTCTCGACCGGCCGGGCCGTGATCCGCGCCGACGAGCGCTGGCGCGAGGGCCTGACCTCGCGCGAGATCGCCGAGGCCACCGGCCCGGCGCTGCCGCTGCTGGTGCGCTACGGCTACCCGCTGCTGCCGATCAAGCCCGTCAAGGAGGCCAGGAAATGGATCTGGGCCTGACGGGCCGCGTCGCCATGGTGGCGGCCTCCAGCAGCGGGCTCGGCCTGGCCGTGGCCAAGGCGCTGGCGGCCGAGGGCGCGACGCTGTCCATCTGCGGCCGTGACCCGGACAAGCTGGCCAAGGCGCACGTCGAGGTCAACGCGATGGGCGAGGCGGACGTGCTGAGCATCCCGGTGGACCTGCGCGACGAGCAGGCCGCGGCGTGCTGGGTGGACCGCACCGCCAACCACTTCGGCGGCATCGACATCCTCGTCACCAACACCGGCGGCGTGCCGTTCGGCCCGGTGGACGCGTTCGGCGTGGCCGACTACCGCGCGGCCATCGACGGCAACCTGCTGCCGCACATCAGCCTCACGCTCGCCGCCCTGCCCATCATCAGGGAGGGCGGCTGGGGCCGCGTCATCATGATGGCCTCGGAGTCGGTGCGCCAGCCGCACCCGGAGAGCGGGCTGTCGTCGGTGGCCAGGCTCGGGCTGCTGGGCTACATGAAGGGGCTGGTGCACGCGCTCGGCGCGAGCGGAGTCACCGTCAACGTGCTGGCGCCGGGCTTCCACCGCACCCCCATCCTGGACGTGCAGTTCGGCGACGACGTGGAGGCCGAGCTGGCCCGGGTGGCCGAGCGCATCCCGCTCGGCCGGGTCGGGAACGCCGCCGACTTCGGCGCGCTGGCCGCCTTCCTCGCCAGCGACCAGGCCTCGTACGTGACCGGCACGGTGCTGCTGGCCGACGGCGGCAACACCCGTGGGATCAGTTGAAGAGGAGCCGAAGCATGTCCGTGCTCGGACACGTCGCCAGCACCCGCACGGCGGCCCTGTACGTCATCAAGATCGGAAGCGCCAGCCTGGCCCACGACGGGGTCTTCGACGAGCTGGCCAACCTGCGGGCCCGGGGCGCGCGGCTGCTGCTCGTGGCGGGCGGCGCGGCCGGGATCGCCAGGCACTACGCCGACATCGGCCGGCCCATGCGGACCATGCGGATGCGCGGCGACGAGGTGCGTTACTGCCCGCCTGAGGAGATGCCGCACATCGTGGCCGCCTACGAGCGGGTGACGCTGCCGCGGGTGCGCCAGGCGCTGTCGGAGCGCGGGCTGCGGGTGTTCACCGCGGTCGCGCAGACCGGGGCGCTGGTGTCGGCCCAGGCCAACCCGCCGGTGCGGGCCGAGCTCGACGGCCGGCCGAGCGTGGTGCGCGACCACCGCGCCGGCCGGGTCAGCTCGGTGGACGCCGACAGCCTCGGCCAGCTGCTGGAGGTGTTCGACGTGGTCTGCCTGTCGCCGCCGGTGGCCGACGAGGCCGGCGGCTCGGCGCTGAACGTGGACGCCGACGTGCTGGCCGCCGAGGTGGCCAACGCGCTCGACGCCGACCATCTGCGGCTGGTCACCGGCACGGCCGGGCTGCTGTCCGACCCGTCCGACCCGGGCAGCGGCATCCCGCACATCCACCGGGGCGAGGGCCAGGAGTACGCGCGCGGCCGGATGCGCCAGAAGGTGCGGGCGGCCGAGATCGCCATGAACGGCGCCGCCGACGTGGCCATCACCGGCCCGCACATGCTCTCCCCCGCCTCCGGCACCCGGTTCTGGCGGGCGCCGGCCCCGGCCGCCGACCTGTCGCTGCTGTCGCGGGTGGTGGAGATCTCCTCGGTCTCCTGCGACGAGCGGGAGCTGGCGGAGTTCCTGGTCGACTGGTGCACGGAACACGGCATCCACGCCCAGGTCGACGCGGCGGGCAACCTGGTCGCCACCCGGGGCACCGGCCCCGAGCGGCTGCTCATGCTGGGCCACCTGGACACCGTCCCGCATCGCTGGCCGGCCCGGTGGGAGGGCGAGACGTTGTGGGCCCGCGGCAGCGTGGACGCCAAGGGCAGCCTGGTGGCCTTCCTGGAGACGCTGGCGGAGATGGACGTGCCCGCGCACGCGCAGATCCGCGTCATCGGCGCGGTCGAGGAGGAGTGCACCGCGCGCGGCGCGTTCTTCGTCCGGGACCACTACCCGGCCGACGCCGTCATCATCGGCGAGCCGAGCGGCGCCGAGGCGCTGACGATCGGCTACTACGGCCTGCTCAAGGTACGGCTGAGCGTCAGCGAGCCGGTCGGCCACACCGCCGGCCACGGCGTCGTCACCGCGGCCGACCGCATGGTGCACGTGCTGGGCCGGCTGCGCGACGAGATCGCCGCCGCCTCGCCCAACGCCATGCTGGCCGTGCTCGGCATCCACGCGGTCAACGCCGGACATCTGCAGCAGGGAGAGGCGGTCTTCGATGTACGTGTGCCGCAGGAGACGCCGGTCGAGGACCTGGTCGCGCTGGTGCGGCAGGTCGCCGAGGCGGTGGGCGTGGAGGTGCTTCGAGCGACTCCCGGTGTGATCACGCCCAGGAAAAGCCCCTTGGTGAAGGCGTTCTCGCGGGCCTTCCGCGAGGCCGGCGCGACGCCGCGCTTCCTGGCCAAGAAGGGCAGCAGCGACATGAACACCCTGGCCACGACCTGGGCGGACGTGCCCATGGTGGCCTACGGCCCGGGTGACGCCGCGCTCGATCACACCCCGGAGGAACGGCTCGGGGCCGCGGAGTTCAGGCGCGCCAAAGACGTGCTCACCAGGGCGGTCACGAGCTGGGTGAGGGAACGAGAGAGGACGACACCGTGACGATCACTACCGAAGGGCTCCACCTGCTGTCCCATCTGGACACGCTGGAGGCGGAGGCCGCGCACATCATCAGAGAGACCATGGGCGAGTTCGAACGGCCCGTGCTGCTGTTCTCCGGCGGCAAGGACTCGGCCGTCATGCTGCACCTGGCGCTGAAGGCGTTCGCCCCGGCCCCGCTCCCGTTCCCGCTGCTGCACGTCGACACCGGGCACAACTTCCCGGAGGTCATCGGCTACCGGGACCGGATCGTGGCCGCGAACCGGCTGCGCCTGCGCGTGGCCTCGGTGCAGGACTACATCGACCGGGGCGAGCTGGTGGAGCGGCCGGGCGGCTCGCGCAACCAGCTCCAGACCGGCCCGCTGCTCGACGCCATCACGGCCGGCCCCTTCGACGCGGTCTTCGGCGGCGGGCGCAGGGACGAGGAGAAGGCGCGGGCCAAGGAGCGGGTGTTCTCGCCGCGCGACGAGTTCGGCGCGTGGGACCCGCGGCGTCAGCGGCCCGAGTTGTGGGACCTGTACAACGGCAGGATCATGCCGGGCGAGCACGTCCGGGTCTTCCCGCTGTCGAACTGGACCGAGCTCGACGTCTGGCAGTACATCGCCAGGGAGGAGATCGAGCTGCCGTCGATCTACTACGCCCACGAGCGTGACGTCTTCGAGCGGCGCGGCATGCTGCTGGCGCCCGGCTCGTGGGGCGGCCCGCGGCCGACCGAGAAGGTGCACCGGCGGCTGGTGCGTTACCGCACGGTCGGCGACATGTCCTGCACCGGCGCGGTGGACTCGGCGGCGACCACGATCGACGAGGTCATCGAGGAGATCACGGCGTCGAGGGTGACGGAGCGGGGCGCGACCCGCGCCGACGACCGTGCCTCCGAGGCGGCCATGGAGGACCGCAAGCGGGAGGGGTACTTCTGATGGAGACGACGCTCCTGCGCTTCGCCACCGCCGGTTCGGTGGACGACGGTAAGTCCACGCTGGTGGGGCGGCTGCTGTACGACACCAAGACGGTGCTGGCCGACCAGCTGGAGGCGGTCGAGCTGGCCTCGCGCAAGCAGGGCCACGAGGGGGCGGCGCTCGCGCTGCTCACCGACGGCCTGCGGGCCGAGCGCGAGCAGGGCATCACCATCGACGTGGCCTACCGCTACTTCGCCACGCCGCGCCGGCGCTTCATCCTGGCCGACACGCCGGGGCACGTGCAGTACACGCGCAACATGGTCACCGGCGCGTCCGGGGTCGAGCTGGTGCTGCTGCTGGTGGACGCGCGCAAGGGCATCAGCGCGCAGACCAGGCGGCACGCGGCCGTGGCCGCGCTGCTGCGGGTCCCGCACGTGGTGCTCGCGGTCAACAAGATGGACCTGGTGGACTTCTCCGAGGACGCCTTCGCCGAGATCGCCGGGCAGTTCACGGCGCTGGCGGCGGGTCTGGGCGTCGACGAGGTGACCGCCATCCCGGTCTCCGCGCTCACCGGCGACAACGTGGCGGTGCCCTCGCCGAACATGGACTGGTACGGCGGCCCGACCGTCCTGGAGCTGCTGGAGACCGTGCGCACGGTCGAGGATCCGGCGCGCGCTCCGATGCGGCTGCCGGTGCAGTACGTCATCAGGTCCACCGGCCGGCGCGCCTACGCCGGGCGCATCGCGGGCGGCGTGCTGCGCGCGGGCGAGCGGGTCACGGTGCTGCCCAGCGGGCGCAGCGCGACCGTGTCCGGGATCGACGTGCTGGGCCGTCCGGTGCCCCTGGCCTGGGCGCCCCAGTCGGTCGCCGTCGCGCTCGACGCCGACCTGGACGTGTCGCGCGGGGACCTCATCGTCCCGGCCAACGCGGCGCCGACGCTCACCACCCGCCTCGACACGACCGCGTGCCACCTGCACGAGCGGCCGCTGACGCGGGGCGAGCGGATCCTGGTCAAGCACGGCACGCGCACGGTGCAGGCCGTGGTCGAGGAGATCGAGCCCTGCCCCTGGCTGGACGACCTGACCTGCGAGCCGGCGGCCGAGCAGTTGAAGGTCAACGAGATCGCGCGGGTGGTGTTGCGGACCTCGACGCCTCTGGCGATCGACCCGTACGCCGAGTCGCGCACCACCGGCGCCTGCCTGCTGATCGATCCGGCGGACGGCGCCACCCGAGCGGCCGGCGTCATCAGCGGCTGACGGCCGGTCACCAGAAAGCCGGGACCTCTTCGCGGCGGGTCCCGGCTTTTGCCGTGTCATCCCGCACCCCCTCAATCGGCGAACGGGTAGCCGCGCAGCGCGTTCTGCAGGGCCTTCTTGGCGATCCTGACGAACCCGGGGGTCGCGGAGCCGGTGGAGACGGCCATCGTGACCGGGATGGGTCCGGGCGGCTCGGGCAGGGAGAACCTGACCGTCCTGGGCAGTCCCCACAGCTCGTCGCCGTTGGCCACCAGGCAGGCCACGCCCAGCCCGGCCTTGGCCGCGGCGCGTAACCCGACGAGTTCCGAGCCCTCGTAGGCGACCCGCCAGGGCACGTCGGAGGCGTTGAACGCCTCCAGGATGCGGCTGCGCAGCGTGCACGGCTCGGTGAACAGCGTCAGCGGCAGTGCGGCGCCCTCGCCGTGCGCCGGCTGGCCGAACCAGTCCATGCGCATGTGGCCGAGCTCGTAGTTGCCGGTGCTGGGCCGCGGCGGGCGCGGCTGGAGCAGCAGCGCCAGGTCGAGCTGGCCGGTGGACACCTGTCCCTCCAGCGATTCGCTCAGGCCGGTGCGCACGCTGACCTGGGCGTGCGGCATGCCCCTGGCCAGCAGGCGCAGGATGTCCGGCAGCGCCTCGGCGAGCTGGTCGCCGATGCCGATCGACACCCGCACGTTGCCGGGCGGCGGCACGAACCGGTCGACGGCCTCGTCGTTGAGCGCCACGATGCGCCGGGCGTAGCCGAGCAGTTCCTCGCCCTGCGGGCTGAGCCTCAGCTCGCGGCCGGTCGAGACGAAGATGGGGCCCTTGATGAGGTTGCCGAGCTGGCGGATCTGCTGGCTGACGGCGGGCTGGGTCACGTGCAACGCCTCCGCGGCCCGCCGGAAGCCGCCCAGGTCGACCACCGCCACCAGAGCTCTCAGGCGGTTTATCTGCAGATCGTGATACATTTCTCCCTCTTGGTTTCACAGAAATGACGTTTGAAAAGCGCCGGGGAGCGGAGAAAACGCCGGCTCCCCGGGGTTTCTTCTTTTCCGTCCGCATCACCTCCCGCGAGCGTCTCCGGCGTACCTCAGTACGGCAGCGGGACGCCGCTGGGAGTGCGCGTGTCGAGGTCGGCGTAGTTTCGCGCCTGACGCCGCTTCGACCTGCGGTTCGTCGTCTTCTGTTGGGATCTGCTGATCTGAACCTGTCGCATGATCTCCCCCAATCGTTCGATATGGACGGGGATCACGCTAGGACGCGGGGCTCGCCGGGCCTACACATATGGCCACGAGCCCTATGTGAAACTTTCACATCCCACAAATGACGGGAAAACTATGCCCGCCGGCCGCCGGGATTCAGACTCATGCTTCGTCGGATCAAATCAGAGCCCGAGGAGCACGCGATGGCCATCACTCTCGCGGACCGCGACTGGCGCTTCACCGAGCGCGTCATGAGGGCCTGGAGTCACCAGGAGAGCGCTGCCACCAGGCACTATGAGAGTCATGTCCTCATCGAGGACCTCGATCATCCCACGCCCGTCTGCGCACCATGGAGCTATTGCGGATGAACACCGTAGACGTGGCGGGCCCCCCGCTCATCGGATTCAAGCGCCATCTCAGAGCGGCCACGATCCCCGGAGAGGCCGTCTACCTCACCTCCTCCCGAGGCACCATCGCCCTCTCGGGGGCGCAGATCCAGCAACTCGCCCCGCTGCTCGACGGCAGCCACAGCCTGGCCGAGGTCCAGGAGCGCACCGCGATCTCCCCCGCCGAGCTGGGCCGCCTGCTCGGCCGGCTGGCGCAGGCCGGCCTGGTGAGCACCCGCAGCCCCGCGGCGCCGAACGGCGACGCGGCCGCCGAAGCCTACTGGGACCTGGCCAGCATGGACGCCGACCGGGCCATCACGGGCCTCACGCAGGCGCCGGTCCGCCTCGTCGCACTGGGCGGCGTGGACGCGAACCAGGCGGCGCAGGCGCTGAAGGCCATGGACATCACCCTCGCGGAGACCGAGACCGGCCCGGGCCCCGGCTTCTCCCTGGTGCTGTGCGACGACTACCTCGACCCCGAGCTGGCCAGGATCAACGAGCTGCGGCTGGCCGACGGCCAGGCCTGGCTGCTGGCCAAGCCGACCGGCGCCGACCTGTGGATCGGCCCCGTCTTCCAGCCCGGTCACGGGCCGTGCTGGGACTGCCTGTCCACCCGGCTGCGCGGGCACCGGCGCGGCGAGGCGCGGCTGCGCAGCGCCCTGTCAGGCCCGATCAGCCCGCCCGAGGCTTCGCTGCCCCCCACCCGCGCGCTCGGCCTGCAGCTGGCCGCGCTGGAGACCGCCAAGTGGCTGGCCGGTCGTCGGGACGAACGCCAGGACAGCGTATGGACGCTCGACACCATCTCTCTGGAGGGCCGCCGCCACCGCGTGGACCGGCGCCCGCAGTGCCCCTCGTGCGGAGACACCGGCCTGGTCCCGGCCCGAGTGACCCGCCCCGTCATCATCGCCTCCAGGGACAAGAGCGCCCTGGACGGCAACGGGCACCGCGCACTGGCCCCCGAGCAGGTGTGGCAGTCCTACCGGCACCTGGCCGACCCGATCACCGGCATCACCGACGCGATCCAGCGCGACCCGCGCAGCCCGTCGTTCCTGCACTGCTACCTGTCCGGGCCGAACCTGGCGATGGCCGACGACAGCCTGTCGGCCCTGCGCGCCGGGCTGCGCCACCAGAGCGGCGGCAAGGGCAGCACCGAGCTCGAGGCCAGGGTGGGCGCCCTGTGCGAGGCCGTCGAACGTTACTGCGGCGCGCGCATGGGCGACGAGCCCACCGTGCGCGGCAGCTTCCGCGACCTGGGCGCCGGGCGGGCCGTGCACCCCGACGCCGTGCAGCTCTTCGACGCCCGCCAGTTCGCCGGCCGCCGCGACTGGAACGAGGCCGCCATGGCCTACCAGCGCATCCCCGAGCCGTTCGACGACGACGAGGTCATCGACTGGACGCCGGTGTGGTCCCTCACCGGCGACCGGCACCGGCTGGTCCCCACCGACCTGCTCTACTTCACCAGGAACGGCCACCCGGCGCTGCGCGCCAACTCCAACGGCAACGCCGCGGGCGCCAGCGTCGAGGACGCGATCGTGCAGGGCTTCCTCGAATTGGTGGAACGCGACGGGGTAGCACTGTGGTGGTACAACCGAACCTGCCAGCCCGCCGTGGACCTCGACTCCTTCCACGACCCGTGGATCGACGACCTGCGCGAGCGGTACCGGAGCGTCGGCCGTGAGTTCTGGGTCCTCGACGTCACCTCCGACCTGGGCATCCCGGTCATGGCGGCGATCTCCCGGCGGATCGACAAGCCGGCCGAGGACATCATGCTGGGCTTCGGCGCCCACTTCGACCCCCGGGTCGCCCTCCGCCGGGCGCTGACGGAGCTCGGCCAGCTCCTGCCGTCCGTGGTCGGGGCCAAGGCCGACGGCTCCGGCTACGGCCAGGCCGAGCCGAACATCCGGCACTGGTGGGAGACGGCCACGACGGCCAACCAGCCGTACCTGATGCCCGACGTCGACCAGAAACCGAAGGATCTGAGCGCATATGCGTACACACCGAACGGCGACCTGCGAGACGACATCGACCACCTCGTCGAGCTGGCGCGCGAGCGCGACCTGGAGGTTCTCGTTCTCGACCAGACCCGGCCGGACGTCGGCCTGCCGGTCGTCAAGGTCATCGTCCCCGGACTCCGGCACTTCTGGGCCCGTTTCGCCCCCGGCAGGCTCTTCGACGTCCCCGTACGGCTGGGTCGTCTCGCCGAGCCGACCGGCTACGACGAGCTCAACCCCATCCCCCTGTTCATGTGAACCACGACGCGACTGGAGCAGAGCCATGCCAGGCGGACAGCCCGCACCGCCTTTCCCCCTGTGGTCGTTCCGCGAGGACGTGTACATCGAGCCGCTGCCCGAGCAGGGCATCGTGATGGTGCACAGCCGCTGGGAGGACGCCGCCCTGCCGCTGCCGGCCCCCGCCGTGCTGGAGGCCATGCGGCGGATGGGCCTCGGGCCCATCTCCCTCGACAACGTCATCACCGACGACGCCGACCGGCGGGAGCTGGCCGAACTGCTCGACGGCATGCAGCACCTGGTGGTGCGCTCGTTCGGGCTCGACCCCGAGCAGCCGCTGATCTCGGTGGTGCCGCTCACCCAGCAGGCGCGCTTCCGCCTGCCCGAGCGGCCGGTGAGCCACCCGGTGCGCCTGTCGCGGTTCGCGGTCATCAGGACCGACGGCAACCACTACGTCATCGAGTCGCCGCTGTCGCTGCACCGGGTCATCCTGCACCGCGCCGACGCGATGGCCCAGATCGGCACGCTGATCCGGCCGGCCGTCCCGGCCGCGCACGAGCCCGACTCGGTGATCTCCTACCTGCTGGCCACCGGCATGGTGGTGCAGGCCGAGGGCGGTGACCCGTTCCAGCCGGTGCGTTTCGCCGAGGACCGCGACCCGGCGCTGGTCGCCTGGTCGCCGCTCGACCTGATGTTCCACACGCGGTCCACGCTGGGCCGGCACGACCAGGACTTCGGGGCGACGTACCCGCTGGGCGAGCAGTGGGCGGTGGAGCCGGTCGTGAAGCCGGTCACGACCGAGGGCGCGGTGGCGCTGCCGCGGCCGAAGTGGGAGGAGCTGGTGGCCACCGACCCGCCGCTCACCACCGCGGTCGAGGCCAGCGAGCACACCCGCCGCTACGACGAGCAGCCGCTGACGATCGAGGAGCTGGGCGCGCTGCTCTACCGCACCGCCCGGGTGCGCGCGCTGGTCGGCTCGTCGCAGGAGAGCTCGACGACCTCGACCAGCGACCGGCCGTACACCAGCAGCGGGAGCTGCTACGAGCTGGAGCTGTACGTCACCGTGGACCGCTGCGTGGGCCTGCGCGGCGGCGTCTACCACTACGACCCGCTCGGCCACCGGCTCGAACCGCTGCCCGCGGACCCGGCCACGGCCGGGGAGCTGCTGGAGATGGGCCGCGTGGCCGCCGACCTGGACGGCACCCCGCCTGCCCTGATCACCATCACCGCGCGCTTCCGCCGGCTGTCGTGGAAGTACAACGGGCTCAGCTACTCGCTGGTGCTGAAGAACGTGGGCGCGCTCACCCAGACGCTGTCGCTGGTCAGCACCGCCATGGGGCTGGCGGC
Organism: Nonomuraea antri; assembly: GCF_013283785.1. Taxonomy (GTDB): domain Bacteria; phylum Actinomycetota; class Actinomycetes; order Streptosporangiales; family Streptosporangiaceae; genus Nonomuraea; species Nonomuraea antri. The sequence continues at coordinate 3,559 of NZ_JABCPZ010000058.1, read as the reverse complement.
CTGCCGGGTGGACAGCGGCGACACCGACCTCGCGCCGCGGGCGTTCGGCCTGGACTGGCGGGTGGAGTCGAGCGTCGGCGGGTTCGTGGTCGGCCATCGCGCCAGGCCGGAGTACGACGGCTCGCCCGAGCGGCACGCGGTCAACGACGCCGATTGGGCGCTCAAGGCCCGCCAGGCACTCGCGTGAGCGGGGCTACCGCAGGTCGAGACCCTGATATAGATTGCGTATAGATGTACGCGATCACCTCGGCTGACGAGGAGGGGGCACCGTCCGGCTTCGGAAGGAGACGGTCGATGGCTGGAGACGCCGGGTTGTCACAGCGTGCCCGGACATGGTGGCGCTCCCGTTCCCACGGTGGAGTCAGGGCGAGCGGTCTCGGCGCGCCCAGGATGGCGCGCGCGGTCACCGCGGCGGTGCTGTTCGGCTACGTGGTCACCACGTCGATCTTCGTGTGGGTGGGCGATCTGCGCGGCCTGGAGCTGGCCGCGTTCGGCGCGTGCCTGGCGGCGGTGTTCGCGCTGCAGCTCGCCCATTCCACCGCCGACGCGCCGGCCTGGCCGGCCGCCGTGCGGGTGGCGACCCTGTCGGCGCAGGCCGCGGCGACGTTCGCGCCGTTCGCGTGGGTGGGGCCGCAGGCGGGCGCGATCGCGGGTTTCCTGGCCGGTTCCATGCTGCTGGCCGTCACGGGCCCGCCGCGCTGGGCGCTGTACGGCGCCGTCGGCGGCGGCGTGCTGGTCGCGCTGTGGAGCGAGGGCATGCCCGCGGTGGACGTGCTGTACAGCGTCTACTTCACGCTGCTCACCGGCCTGATGGTGTACGGCGTCAGTTCCCTGGCCGCGCTGGTCAGCGTGCTGTACGCGGCCCGCGGCGAGCTGGCCCGGATGGCGGTGGCGCAGGAGCGGCTGCGCGTCGCCCGTGACCTGCACGATCTGCTGGGGCACGACCTGTCGGCGATGACGGTCAAGAGCGAGCTGGCCTACCGGCTGCTGCCGTCGGCCGCCGACCGGGCCAGGCAGGAGCTGCGTGACGTGCTGGAGGTGGCCCGCCGCTCGCTGGCCGACGTGCGCGTGGTGGCGGGCGGCTACCGGCCGATGTCGCTGGCCGCCGAGCTGTCCTCGGCCGAGTCGATGCTGGTGGCCGCCGAGATGCGGGTGGAGGTGCGCTTCGGCGGCGAGAGCCTGCCCGAGACGCTGGACACCGTGCTGGCGATCGTGCTGCGCGAGGCGGTCACGAACGTGCTGCGCCACAGCAAGGCCCAGAGCTGCGTGATCGAGGCCGCCGTCGAGGGCGGCACGGTGCGCCTGTGCGTGGCCAACGACGGCGTCGAGCCGGCGCCGGCCCGCGAGTTCGGCGGCGGCGGCGGATCCGGCCTGGGCAACCTGGAGGTGCGGCTGACCGCGATCGGCGGCGAGCTGACGGTCGACGCCGGCGAGGAGTGGTTCCGGCTGACGGCCGAGGCGCCGCTCGACTCGGCGGCCGCCGAGCGCGCGCCCGACGAGACCGCTCCCCCGGGCGTGATCACGTCCCAGCCGTGGCACCTGCGGGTGGCCAGGCTCGTCACCGTCGTGGTGCTGGCCGGGTACGGCCTGCTCATCGTGGTGAACGTGCTCCCGCTCGGCCCGTCGCCGGTGGAGCTGATCGGGTTCGCCGCGTGCGTGGCGGCGCTGGTGGGCGTGCAGATCCTGCTGTCGCTGCGCGAGCCGCGCACCTGGTCGCCGTGGGCGCGCGGCGGCACGCTGGCGCTGCAGGCCGCGATGTCGGCGCTGCCGCTGTCATGGATCGAGGTGCCGTGGGGGTCGATGGGCGGCTTCCTGGCCGGGTCGCTGCTGCTCGCGCTCACCTCCCGCTGGCGGTGGGCCTGGTACGCGGCGGCCGGCCTGGGCGTGCTGCTGGTCTCGCTGGCGGTGGGCGATCCCGCGGAGTGGACGGCGTACCTGACGCTCTCCACGCTGCTGACGGGCCTGGTGGTGTACGGCATCAGCTCGTTGTCCGGCCTGGTGGCGCAGGTGGAGCAGGCCAGGGGCGAGATGGCCAGGCTGGCGGTGACCCGCGAGCGGCTGCGCGTCGCCCGTGACCTGCACGACCTGCTGGGGCACGACCTGTCCGCGATGACCATGAAGAGCGAGCTGGCCTACCGGCTGCTGCCCGGCGCCGTCGACCGGGCGCAGGCGCAGGTGGCGGAGGTGCTGGACATCGCCAGGCAGGCGGTGGCCGGGGTGCGCGCGGTGGCCAGCGGGTACCGGCACATGTCGCTGGCCGCCGAGGTCGACTCGGCGATGTCCACGCTGAGCGCCGCCGGGATCGAGGTGCGGGTGGACGTCCCGGTGGACGCGGTGCCCGAGTCGCTGGACGCGGTGTTCGCGGTCGTGCTGCGCGAGGCCGTCACGAACGTGCTGCGGCACAGCGACGGCGCCACCTGCGCGGTCGCGGCCACGGTGGACGAGCGCGAGGTGCGGATGAGCGTCACCAACGATGGCGCGCCGGCCGGCGCGGCGCCGCCGCTGGAGGGCGAGACCGGGCTCGGTGACCTGGCGGCCCGGCTGCGCGCGATCGGCGGCCGGCTCGACGTGGAGTCGGACGAGGGCACGTTCCGCCTGGTGGCGGCCACCCCGGTGGCGGCGCTCGTGCCGCCGGCCGCGCCTCGCTGAGCCGAGCACGCTCCCGCCGGGGCGTCCGCCGCGACCCGAACTGACTTCCGAACTGACTGTTGGTCAAGATCAGTCGGCATTGCGAATTCCCCCCGGCTGAGTACCCTTTGGGGCAATCGGTAGGCCTTGTGAGCTCGGCCCGGGCATGGCGGGGATGCGGCTGACAATCGCCTCACCCGGTCGCACGAGGGCGGGGATCCTCGTTCCCCGCTGGACGTTGATCAGGGGGGACGGTACGTTGCTGTCGCTGAAGATCCTCCTCGCCGAGGACGTGCACATGGTCCGCGGGGCGCTGGCGACCCTGCTCGACCTGGAACCGGACCTGACCGTGGTGGCCCAGGTCGACAGCGGCGACAAGATCGTCCCGATGGCGCTGCAGACCCGTCCGGACGTCGCCATCATCGACGTCGACCTGCCGGTGATCGACGGGCTGTCGGCGGCCGAGGAGCTGCACGCCAAGCTGCCCACCTGCCGCACGCTCATCCTGACCGGGCTGGGCCGTCCCGGCACGCTGCGCCGGGCGCTGTCGGTCTCGGTGTCCGGGTTCCTGCTGAAGGACCAGCCGTCCGACCGGCTGGCGCAGGCGGTGCGCGAGGTGGCCGCGGGCCGGCGCATCGTCGACCCGCAGCTGGCGCTGATGGCCTGGGACGTCGGCGAGATGCCGCTGTCGGGCCGCGAGATCCAGGTGCTCAGGCTGGCGGCGGGGGGCGCGGAGCCGCCGGAGATCGCCGCGGCCATGCACGTGTCGGTGGGGACCGTGCGCAACTACCTGACGAAGATCGTCACCAAGCTGAACGCCAGGAACCGGGTGGACGCCATCCGCATCGCCACCGAGGCCGGCTGGATCTGACCCCCGCTCCCCGCGGCGCGGGAAGCCGGGCGGTGCGGGGAGCGGGGGTCAGATCCAGCC
>NZ_JABCPZ010000580.1 GCF_013283785.1 Nonomuraea antri | reverse complement strand
GGGGTGGCCAGGCTGAGTCGTCCCGGGGGCCAGCCGTTCATCATCGGCAGCCATGGGCTCGCGTCGGCGACGGCCAGGACGCGGGCGTTGTCGGGACGATTGGCGAAGACGGCGGTCCAGAGTGCGGTGCGGCCGGGGTATTCGGGGTCGTCCTCGTCGAGGAAGTCGATGTCGGGTAATTGGCTGACCAGGTGGGCGACTGTTTTGGGTGATGCGTTCTCGGCTGCTTGATGGAGTAGGGAGTACTGCTCTGGGGGTGCGTGGACGTCGTCGGGGTCGAACGTCATGATGCTCCGTGGGGGATGGGGGTGGGTGCGAATAGGCCCATGGGCGCTCCGACAGGAATAATGCCGGTCAGGCTTGCCATATGCGACGAGGGAATCGCGATATCCGTGATGGCGATTGTTGGCTGATTCCACCAGAGGTTTCGAGGCCGGTGGCTACATCAGTTCAGAGGTGGTTGGTGTGCGGCGGTACCAGGTGGTCGATTAACGACTGGGGTGGGCGGTAGCGCGCGAGATGCGTGGCGCTGCTTGGGGGTCATCCACAGGGTGGGGATTTCCGTTCGGTGGGTGACTGGTCTCGGCTGATCGGCCATGTCGCCCTCCAACTGTGACGTCCCCAGCCCCGAAGCTTCGTGGTGGCTGGTCAGCAGGATCAGACCGAGTAGCTGGCCTCTCGCACACGTCGCGGTGGGAGGCCGGGGGTGGGGTGGTCGTGCCATTCGGGCTGCTTCAGGTGAGTGGTGTGCGTGAGTCGTCGTCGCTGGTCAGGTAGGAGGTCGGGCGGTTGCTTCGGTAACGCTTGCCCGAGCGTGCTTACGTAGACGGTGGTCAGTTCGGGGGCGCTGGGGAGGAACGGCATGGGAGGGCGGGTGCTGTGCTTGCATGCCATGCGGTTCCGCCGGATGCGGGGGTTAGCGGCTTGGTGAATGTGCCAAGTACGAGCAGTTGGGCTGCTTTGCGCGTCTGTGTAGCGGCGTGATCAGCCCAGTGCGGTCCCTGTCGGGGTG
>NZ_JABCPZ010000057.1 GCF_013283785.1 Nonomuraea antri | reverse complement strand
GGCCGCGGGGCGGGGGCACGTCGGAGCCGCCACGGGACAGGCGCGCGCCGGTCCTGGCGCGCGGCCCGTCGTCCCTGGCACCGCCGCGCTCGCGCCCACGCCCGGCGTCGTCGCGATCGCCGGCGCGGCCACGCCCCAGGTCGTCTCGCGGACCTGTGCGTCCGCGCCCTGAGTCGTCTCGCGGACCTGTGCGTCCGCGCCCTGAGTCGTCTCGCGGACCTGTGCGTCCGCGCCCCGGGTCGTCACGATGGCCGCTCCGGTCGCGTGCCGCGTCGTCGCGGGCGCCGCCGGTCTGGGCGCGTCCGCGCCACCGCTCGTCACGCTCGTCGCCGTCGCGTCCGGCGCGGGGTCGCGCGGCCTCGTCCCGGGTCCGCGCGGTCCTGCCGCGCGACCGGTCGTCGTCGCGGCCCTGGGACGCGCGGCCCCTCAGGCGCGCGTCGTCGTCCCTGGAGCGGTCGTCCCGGGGCCGATCGTCTCTGGGCCGGTCGTCCCGGGGCCGGTCATCTCGGGACCTGTCGTCTCGGGAGCGGTCGTCTCGGGAGCGGTCGGCCGGGCGGACGGCGCCGTCTCTGGGGCGCCGGCGCGGGCCGTCGGCGGGGTCCTGGCGGGAGCGGGCCCGCCGCTCGTCGTCGCCGCGCGACCGCCCGGCCCGGCCGTCGGCCTCGCCGCGCGAGCGGCCACGCCCGTCGCCGTCGTCACGGGAACGGCCCCGAGACGAGGCGTCGTCACGGGAACGGCCCCGGGACCCGGCGTCGTCGCGGGAGCGGCCGCGCGGGTCGGCGTCGTCCCTGCGCGGACGGCCACGCCCGTCGCCGTCGTCGCCCGAACGCCCCCGGGACCCGGCGTCGTCGCGGGAACGCCCCCGGGAGGAGTCGTCGTCGCGGGAACGGCCCCGGGAGCCGGCGTCGTCAGCGGAGCGGCCGCGGCGGCCGTCGCCCGATGGGCGGGCGCGGGGGTCGTCGTCGTCGCCGAAGGGCAGGTCGAACGGGTCGGGCTGGTTGCGCGGGCGGCGCGGCGGGTTGGCGTCGGGCGACGCGGGGCGGCCCGCCCCCTCCGAACGGGCAGAGCCCCCTCCTTGACGCCCTGCCCGTCCCGGGCCGCCGGGCCCCGCCGGGGTACGACGAGCGGCGCCTGGCCCTCCTTGAGAGCCGGCGCCGCCTGTACCACGGCCGGGACCCTGTCCCCTGCCGCTTGAATCCCTCACGGCCGGCTGTCCACCCGGGTGCTCGCGTCGCCGTTGCCGGAGAGGGGGTTGACCGAGCCCCAGTCGGGACGCTGCTGCAGCGCGGGCGCGTGCTTGGCCAGCTCGCCCGCCTGGGTGTTCTTCTCGTACTCGCGCTTCAGGCTGTCGGCCTCCTGGCGCGACTGGGCGATCTGCTCGCGCAGCTTGGCCTCGGTGATGGCGTCCTGGGCGAGCATGGTGTTGAGCAGCAGCAGGCTGACCAGGCCGCCGCACAGCAGGCCGACGACGAGCAGCACGAACGGCGCCCGCTGCCGGCGCCGCGGGGTGCGGCGCGCGGACTCGGGGCGCGATGAGGCGGCCGGGCGGCGCACCCGCGGCACGCCGGGACGCGCGCGGTCGGCGCCGGGCCGGGCCCGGTCGGTGCCGGGCCGCTCGACCTCGGGCGCGCTCGTACGGCCCGCGGCGGCGCGGGCGCCCGCCCCGATCGGGCCGTCGTCGGCCAGCCCGGGCCGCGGCTTGGACTGATGGGTCACGCCGGGCCTGCGCACGCCGGCACGGGCCTTGGGCACGCCCTTCGACCTCGTGATCGGCGTGCCCTTCGCCCCGGCGCCCGGCGTGCTCGTGGCGCGGCCGGCGGCCGGCTCGGCCGTCAGCACGGTCTCCGGGACGGCGCCGCGAACGGGCGTGCGGCGCCCGCTCTCCTGCTCAGTCGTCAAGTCGGATCCTCTCTGCCGCCCGCAGCCGGGCCGAGGCCGCCCGCGGGTTGCGGGCGAGCTCTTCTTCGCTCGGGAGCTCGGCTCCCCTCGTCAGCAGGCGGAACCGCGGCTGGTGAGCCGGCAGCGGGACCGGCAGCCCGGGGGGGCTGGTGTCCCTGGTTCGCGCCGTGAGGGCCTGCTTGGTGAGCCGGTCCTCCAGTGAGTGGTAGGAGAGCACGACGACTCGCCCACCCAGGGTCAGCGCGTCGAGCGCCGCGGGCAGCGCCACCTCCAGGGCGGTCAGCTCCGCGTTCACCTCGATGCGCAACGCCTGAAAAGTTCGTTTGGCGGGGTTGCCCCCGGTGCGCCGCGTCGCGGCGGGAATGGCGTCGCGGACGATGTCCGCCAGCCGCTTGGTCGACGTGATCGGCTCCTTGGCCCGCTCCTTGACGATCAGACCGGCCACGCGGCCGGCGAAGCGCTCCTCGCCGTAGTCGCGCAGGATGCGGGCCAGGTCGCCGGCCGGGTAGGTGTTGACCACCCGCTCGGCCGTCAGCTCCTGGCTGGTGTCCATCCGCATGTCGAGCGGCGCGTCATAGGAGTAGGCGAAGCCCCGTTCCGGCTCGTCGAGCTGCGGCGAGGAGACGCCGAGGTCGAACAGCACGCCGTCGACCTCGGCGAAGCCCGCCCGGTCGAGCACGTCGGCCAGCTCGTCGGACGTGGCGTGCACCAGCGTGGTGCGCCCGGCGTACGGGGCCAGCCTGCGCGTGGCGAACTCGATCGCGAAAGGGTCGCGGTCGATCCCGATCAGGTGGAGTGCCGGATAGGCGGCGAGCAGGGCCTCGGAGTGACCGCCGAGGCCGAGGTTGGCGTCGACGACGACGGGGCCGGAGCCCGGCTCCGCCGCCCTGCCCAGTGCCGGGTCCAGCAGTTCCAGAACGCGCTCGAGCATCACCGGAACGTGACCGCCCATGCCTGCGTCGTCGTGCATCTCCAACCCCCCTTTCATCGCGTCCTTGCTCGCGGATGACGCGTGGATCGATCGTCGGCTCTTCCTGGGTCCCCACCCCGGCGCCGTCCGGCCAGGTCCCCATCCGCACCCTCTTCGTGGACGCCCGCCATCTGACACCGGGGAAGGTGCATCAGATACCGGGCAGTGGTTGCGGGTGGAGACCTCGCCGAACGACTTCACCGACGGATCGACCGTGTGATTTCTACAGGATCCCTGGCAGCACCTCCTCCGACAGATCGGCGAACGCCTGCTCCTGCGCGTTGAGATAGGTGTCCCAAGCCTGCGAGTCCCAGATCTCCAGCCGGGTGTTGGCCCCGATGACCACGCAGTCACGTTCCAGGCCCGCGTACTGGCGCAGGCTCTGCGGGATCGTGATACGCCCCTGTTTGTCTGGTTTCTCATCGGACGCGCTGGCGAAGAAGACGCGGCTGTAGTCACGCACCGCCTTGGCGGTGACCGGGGCGGTGCTGAGAGCCTCGGTAATGCGCTGGAACTCCTCCACGGGAAACACGTAGAGGCATCGCTCCTGGCCTTTGGTGATCACAAGACCCTCCGCCAGCTCCTCACGGTACTTAGCCGGCAGGAACAGCCGTCCCTTGTCGTCGAGACGCGGCTGATGGGTGCCGAGGAACATCGGCCCCACCTCCCGTGCCTCGTGAAGCGCTCAGCGCTGGTGCACCGGGCCCTCCACTGCGCACCACCATACTCCACTTCTCCCCACCGTCAACTGATTCGAACCCAGTTCGCCCGCCGTTTCCGTTGCGTTACCGCAGGTCAGAGCGATGGAGGGGGGTGGAGCCTGCTGATCACCCGTTCAACTTCCACGGGCGTGTCGAGGCGTCAAAAGACCGCGGTAATAAGGGCCGGGCGGCTTCGCCAAGGCCGTGGTGGAGGAAAGTGGAGCGCGCGGACGGGCCGGAGTGTCACCGGATTCGCACTGCTATGCCACAAGAACAGGAACATCGCCAAGGTTCCCTGGAATATCCACAAAAGTCGCTCGAGAACCCACAGCGTCGTAGGGTCGTACAGACAATGGAAAAGGAATGGCATGGCTCCCGCAATGGCTCTGTCCGGGACAGCCGTCGCACTTCGCATGGAGGCCTGGTGGCAGTAACCCATGACGTCCCTCCCCAGCTCGACGAGCTGGTCTCCACAGCGCACCGGATTCGGCAGGCGATCGAATCGGTGATCGAGGGCAAGAGCGACGCGGTCCGGCTCACGCTGACCGTGCTGCTCGCCGAGGGCCACCTGTTGATCGAGGACGTGCCTGGCGTCGGCAAGACCATGCTGGCCAAGGCGTTGGCGCGCTCCATCGACTGCCCGGTACGCCGGGTGCAGTTCACCCCCGACCTGTTGCCCAGCGACATCACCGGTGTGAGCGCCTACAACCAGCAGACCCGCGAGTTCGAGTTCAAGCCCGGGCCCGTTTTCGCGAACATCGTGGTGGGCGATGAGATCAACCGGGCGTCGCCCAAGACCCAGTCCGCGTTGCTCGAATGCATGGAGGAGCACACGGTCACGGTGGACGGGGTGACCTATCAGCTCGACGCGCCGTTCATGGTGATCGCCACCCAGAACCCGATCGAGATGGAGGGCACCTATCCCCTGCCCGAGGCCCAGCGCGACCGTTTCACCGCCCGCGTGGCGATGGGCTATCCGGAGCCCACGGCCGAGCTGGAGATGCTGGACGTGCACGGCGGCACCTCACCGCTGGACAAGCTGCAGCCGGTGGCCACCACCGCCGAGGTGCGGGCGCTGATCGAGGCCGTGCGCGGCGTCTACGTCTCGCAGCCGGTCAAGAAATACGCCATCGACCTGGTCGTGGCCACCCGTCACTCCCCCGATCTGCGGCTGGGCGCCTCGCCCCGGTCCACCCTGCAGCTCGTCAGGGCGGCCAGGGCGCACGCGGCGCTGTCGGGCCGCGACTACGTCATCCCCGACGACCTGCAGGAGCTGGCCGTGCCCGTGCTCGCGCACCGGCTGCTGCCCAGCGTCGAGGCGCAGGGCCAGCGCCGCCTGCCCGAGCAGGTGGTGACCGACCTGGTCAGGCGCGTGCCGGTGCCGGAGACGCGTTGATGGATCCGCAGCGGAGCGAGGACATCCATCAACGCCACGGGTTTGGTGATGCGCGGTGAGAGCAGGGCTGCGGGCGCTGACGTCGCGGGGCAGGTCGTTCCTTGCCTCCGGCGTCGCCGCCCTGGTGATGGCCTTCTTCCTGGGTGAGAACGACCTGTTCAGGATCGGCGTCCTGGTGACGGCGCTGCCGCTGCTGGCCGCGATGGTGGTGGCGCGGACCAGGTACCGGATGAGCTGCGCCAGGCGCCTCGACCCGCCCAGGGCGGAGGTGGGCGGCGAGGCCACGGTGACGCTCCGGCTGGAGAACGTCACCCGGCTGCCCACCGGGCTGATGCTGATCGAGGACACCGTCCCCTACGCGCTGGGCGTGCGGCCCAGGTTCGTGCTGGACCGGGTGGAGGCGCGGGGCATCCGCGAGATCGACTACCGGGTCCGCTCCGACCTGCGCGGCCGGTACACGATCGGGCCGCTGACCGTGCGGATCACCGACCCGTTCGGGCTGGTCGAGCTGACCCGTTCGTTCACGATCAGCGACACGCTGGTGGTGACGCCGCAGGTGATGGCGCTGCCCCACGTCCGGCTGTCGGGTGAGTGGACCGGCGGCGGCGACAGCCGCACCAGGAGCGTGGCGGCGGCCGGCGACGACGACGTGGCCCCGCGCGAATACCGTCAGGGCGACGACCTGCGCCGGGTGCACTGGCGCTCGACCGCGCGCCACGGCGAGCTGATGGTGCGCCGCGAGGAGCAGCAGTGGCAGAGCCGCGGCGCGCTCCTGCTCGACACCCGCAGGTACGCGCACCGGGGCGAGGGCCCGCGCTCGTCGTTCGAGGTGGCGGTCTCGGCCGCGGCCTCGATCGGCGTGCACCTGGCCCGTGAGGGGCTGGGCCTGCGCCTGGTCACCGACCAGGGCGCCGAGCACCTGACCGACTCCGGGCTGAGCTGGTCGCTGCTCGACACTCTCGCGATGGTGCGGCACAGCCAGGCCCGCTCGCTGGAGCTGGGCGTCTCGGCGCTGCGCCAGGGCGGCGGCGACGGGCTGATCGTGGCCGTGGTCGGCGAGCTGACGCCCGACGAGGCCAGGGATCTGGCCAGGCTCAGGCACGGCGGGATCACCGGCGTGGCGGTCCTGCTCGACGTGGGCAGCTGGGACGGCGCGCCGAGCGAGGACCACGAGGCCGTGCAGGGCGTGCTGGCCGGCTACGGCTGGCGCATCGTGCGCCTGCCCGCGGGCACCTCGATCGCGTCGGTCTGGCAGAACGCCGCCAACCGCGGCAGGTACGCGCTCAGCCCGGCGGGAGGTGCGGCATGAGGTTGTCGATCGCCGCGGGGGTGGCCACGTTCGCCGCGGCCGTCCTGCTCTACCCGCTGTTCGAGGGCGGCGGCTGGTTCTGGGCCTCGCTCGGCGCGGTGCTCGCGGTGGCGGCGGCGAGCCTGCTGTGCGGCCGGCTGACGCTGCCCGCCTGGGCGGCGGCGCTGGTGAGCGTGGCGGCGCTGTGGATCTACCTGACCGCGTCGTTCGCCTCCGAGGAGGCCTGGGCGCTGTTCGTGCCGACCAAGGGGTCGGTGGCCGAGCTGATCGACCTGCTGGGCGTCGGCTGGAAGGACATCCAGCGCTTCGCCGCGCCGGTGCCGGCCAACGAGGCCGTCACGTTCCTGACGGCCGGCGGGGTCGGGCTCATCGCGCTGACGGTGGACCTGCTGGCCGCGCGGATCCGGCGGGCGGCGCTGGCCGGGCTGCCGCTGCTGGCGCTGGCCGTGGTGCCGGTGTCGATCCTGTCCGAGCCGATCGACTGGCCGGCGTTCATCCTGGCCGCGCTGGGCTTCACCAGCCTGCTGATCGCCGACGGCCGCGAGCGCGTCGGCCACTGGGGCCGTGCGGTCCTGGTACGCCGCACCCGGACGGCCTCGGCCAGGGCGGAGGGCTCCCGCGACAACGCCGACACCAGCAGGCTGCGCCTGTCGGGCAAGCGGATCGGCTTCGCGGCGATCGCGCTGGCGGTATTACTGCCCGCGCTGCTGCCGTCGATGGAACCGGTCTCGCTGTTCACGTTCGGCGTGGGCGGCACCGGCTCGGGCAAGGGCAACTCGATCAGCATCCCGAACCCGATCGCCAACCTGAAGGGCCAGCTCGACCTGCCCGAGCGCCGGGAGGTGCTCACCTACACCAGCAGCGACGACAAGCCCAGGTATCTGCGGATCTACGCGCTCGACACCTTCGACGGCCAGCAGTTCGGCATGAGCGAGCCGAAGGGCGCGCCGGAGAACAAGACCGAGAACGGCCCGCTGCCGCCCGCCACCGGCCTGACCTCGATCCCGGTCAAGGACGTGACCACGAACGTGCGGATCAGCGAGGAGATCGAGCGGCTGTCGTTCCTGCCGCTGCCGTACCCGCCCAAGCAGATCCAGGTGGACGGCGACTGGCGGGCGGACGTGAGCACGCTCATGGTCTTCTCCACCCGCGAGGAGGCGGCCGGCCTGGAGTACGACGTGGTCACCGGCGAGCCCCAGGCCACACCGGAGCTGCTGGAGTCGCTGCCGCAGGCCAGGAACTCGATCGACCCGCGGTTCCTGCGGCTGCCGCCGAACCTGCCGCTGGAGATCAGGCTGCTGGCCGAGCGGGTGACGCGGGGCGCCACGTCGAACTACGAGGCCGCGGTCAAGCTGCAGGAGTTCTTCACCAAGACCGGCGGTTTCCAGTATTCGCTGGAGACGCAGGGGCACAGCACCTCGGCGCTGCAGGACTTCCTCATCCAGAGCCGGGTGGGCTACTGCGAGCAGTTCGCCGCGTCGATGGCGGTGCTGGCCAGGATCGTGGGCATCCCGTCGCGGGTGGCGATCGGCTACACCGGCGGGATGAAGCTCACCGACCGCTGGACGGTGGGCACGAACGACTCCCATTCCTGGCCCGAGCTGTACTTCGAGGGCGTGGGCTGGCTGCCGTTCGAGCCGACCCCGGCGGGCACGCTCGGCCAGGGCAGCGCCCGGGTGCCGGCCTACACGCTGCCGCGCCCGCGGACCACGGGTGACACCAGCGTCCCGACGCCGGGTGCGACGAGCAGCGCCGAGGAGCCGCTCGGCCCGAACAACCGGCCGAACCTGCGCCAGCTCGACCGCGAGGCGCAGAACGGCGGCGCCGCGCTGCCGATCGAGGAGCCGACGCCGATCATGGCCCAGGTGGGCATCGGCGCCGGCGTGCTGCTGCTGATCCTGCTGATCCCGGCCGCGGTCCGGCTGGTCACCAGGAGCCGGCGGGTGCGCGTGCTGGGCTGGAAGGTGGCCGAGCCCGAGGACGAGCTGACAGCCAGGGTGATCGCGGGCCGGCATCCGTCGGTCGCGGCAGCCTGGGCGGAGCTGGACGACGTGCTGCACGACTACGGCATGACGCGCCAGTCCAGCGAGACCCCGCGGGCGCTGGCCCGGCGGCTGACCCAGCAGTACGAGTTCGACGCCGACGCGGCGGCGGCCATCACGGCCATCGCCTCGGCCGTGGAACGGGTGCTGTTCGCCAGGGACCCGGGTGTGATCGGCCCGATGAAGAAGGACCTGCGGACGGTGCGCAAGGCGCTGGCGGCCACGGTGTCGCGCGGACGGCGGATGCGGGCCGTGCTGCTGCCGCCGTCGACGCTGCGGCGGATGCGGAACCTGGGCGAGCGCCTGCTCGACGGGTTCGACCTGCTGGAGAACATCAGATTGCGGCGGACGGCAGGCCAGCGAGGCTCCTGACGCCACCCGGGGGGCCCGCGCGGGGCTCCCCGGCTCGCACAGCGCGAATGTGCGGTCGTTCCCCGGGGAACGACCGCACGTTCGTCGTCTTGGGGCTAGCGCTCGTCGTGACGGCGGCGCCAGCGCTCTTCCATGCGCTCCATGAAACTGCCCCGGTTGCCCTTGCGGGCGCCCTTGGTCGGCGGAGCCGCGGCCCCGGACCCGGGAGCGGAGTCACCGAACCCATTCATACGTTTCCAACTGGACAGGCCCCACAGACACGCGGCGAGCATGACCACGAAACCGCCGACGCCGAGCGGGATCAGGCTCATCACCACGCCGACCATCATCAGGACGACGCCGAGCGCAAAGCCGATGGAGGCCTTGATCAGGCGGCGCTTGTAATGGCTGCGTGGGTCACTGATCCTTACGGTGTTGGCCCACTTCGGGTCCTCGGCGTAGAGGGCCTGCTCGATCTGGTCGAGCAAGCGCTGCTCGTGCTCAGAGAGCGGCACGGCGCCTCCCAAGGACGGCCCCAGGACGGGGAAGACGGCAACGGACGACACGGGGTGTCCGAACCTCGCGGTCGGTTATCCCCAGAATACGAGGCTGTAGACGTAGGCGAAAGCAAACGTCCAACGCAGACCAAACCGGAGGTGACGCCATGGTCTCATTTTTTCTCATCTCGCGCTCCTTCCCCCGATTCTGCCCGAAATCGTGACATTGGGCGTCATGCCTCTATTTCATCAAGACGGCCGCGCACGAGCGACGCCGGGAGCACGGCATCGGGCCCGAACCTGCGGATCGCCTTGTCCATGGCCTGCTCGGCCTCACGCCAGCCGGTCTCGCGCTCGCCCAGGGTGAGCTGGCGGACGGCCTCCTCGGCCGGGCGCAGGTTCTCCATCCTGACCCCGACCAGGCGCAGGCGCACGCGTTCGAGGCCGGCCGCCTCGTACAGCTCGCAGGCGGTCGCGTAGATCTCCTGAGCCACATCGGTCGGCTCCCGCAGGGTGCGCGACCGGTTGATCGTGGAGAAGTCGGCGCGGCGTAGCTTCACACTTACAGTTCTGCCCACGTGTCCGGCCTTACGCATGCGCGCCGCCACCCGCTCCGACAGCCGCAGCAGCTCCCGCTTGATCACCTCGGGATCGTCGACGTCGGCGGCGAAGGTCTCCTCGTTGCCGATGCTCTTGTCGGGCACGTGGGCGCTGACGGGGCGTTCGTCGCGCCCCCAGGCCAGCGCCGCCAGATGGCCGCCCACGGCCTGCCCCAGCTCCCTCTGCAGCGTGCTGGAAGGCACTCTGGCGAGATCACCCACCGTCCGGATGCCCAGACGCACCAGGGCCTGTTCCGTGCGCTCACCGACCCCCCACAGCGCCGAGACGGGCAACGGGTGCAGGAAGGACACCACCTCGGCCGCGGGCACCACCAGCAACCCGTCGGGCTTGCACTGCTTGGACGCCAGTTTGGCGATGAATTTACTGCTCGCGACGCCGACCGAGCAGGTGATGCCGTAGCGCTCCAGCACCTGCTCCCTGATCATCGCGGCGATCTTCGCGGGCGGGCCGAGCCGCCGCCGCGCCCCGCCCACGTCGAGGAACGCCTCGTCGGAGGCGATCGGCTCGACCTGCGGGGTGATCGCGTGGAAGATCTCCATGACGCCCTTGGAGACCTCGGCGTACTTCCCGTGGCTGGGCGGGATGATCGTGGCCTTCGGGCACAGCCTGCGTGCCCTGCTCATCGGCATCGCGGAGTGCACGCCGAACGCCCTGGCCTCGTAGGTGGCGCTGAGCACGACGCCGCGCCCGGCGGGCGAGCCCACGATCACCGGGCGCCCCCGCAGCTCCGGCCGGTCGAGCAGCTCGACGCTGGCGAAGAAGGCGTCCATGTCGACGTGCAGGATCGGGCAGCCGCTGTCGTCGGCCCCGGTGCGGGGAGCGGGGCCGATGCCCGTGATCTGCTTGCGAGACACGTTGTCAAGTCTATCCGAACAGGCGTTCTATGGCTCCCCTCGGACGCCGGCGACTCAGCCGCGGTGACCCAGCACGTGCAGCTGCGTGGCGATGTCGCGCAGCACCGGATGGGTGGCCGCGGCCTGTTCCAGCGCGATCAGCGCCTCGGCGGCCCCGGGCTCGCCGTCGACCAGCCTGCTCGGCACCAGGTCGGCGAAGACGCGCACGCCGTGGATCGCCCCGGCGGTGAAGCCGGTGGCCGTGAGCAGCTCGGTCAGCGCCGCGGCGGAGTAGCGGCGCGGCGTGGGGTCGCGATCGCCCCAGCGGCCGAGCGGGTCGTCGAGCGCCGCCCTGGCCTCGTCGAAGCGGCCGGTCAGCGCTCGGTGGATGGAACTGGCCACCGGGTTGGCCGCCAGCACGCTCACCGCGCCGCCGCGGCGCAGCAGCCCGGCCACGGCGGTCAGCGCGCCGATGGGGTCGTCGACGTATTCCAGCACGCTGTGGCACAGCACCAGGTCGGCGCTGTCGCGGCTGAGCAGGTCGCCCAGGTCGGCCGCGTCGCCCTGCAGGCCGCGCACCGACACGCCCTTCTCCTTGGCCCGGCGCTCCAGCGCGGCCAGTGAGTCGGGGGTCGGGTCGACCACGGTGACGGTGTGCCCGAGCTCGGCCAGCGGCACGGCGAACCCGCCGGTGCCGCCGCCGGCGTCGACGATGTCGAGCCCGTCGCGCCCGGTGGCCGCCGTCCGCTCGGCCAGCACCCCACGCAACGCGTCCCAGACGACCGCGGTACGCACCGCCGGGGTCCTCGTGACGCTTTCAGCACGCAACGTCCGCTCGCCTCCCTCGTTCCACGAACGCGCCCAGCCTACGCGCTGCGGCGGCACGACGCCTCCAGGGACCGGATGCGCTCACGGGGAGCGCCGCCCGAACCCGGCCGCCACTCGCACCCGGCCGCCGCTCACGGGGAGCGCCGCTCGAACCCGGCCGCCAGCCGTCCGGGCGCGCGCAGCAGCCAGGCGTCGGTCAGCAGTTCGGTCAGCTCCGCCGGGTCCAGCGCGCCGAACCTGGCCAGCACGACGGCGTGGCCGTCGTAGTGCGGGGTGGTGAAGTAGGTCTGCGGCTGGGCCGCGACGAGCTCGCCCTTGGCCTCCTCGCCCGCGACGGGGACCGCCAGGACGTCGCCTTCCTCGCGGATCCTGGCGAACCACCGGCCGCGCACGTAGAAGGCGGGGGTGCCGTACATGAGGCGCTCGGCGGTCTCGGGCAGCGCGAGCGCGGACCGGCGCACGTCGTCTTCGGTGACCATGAGCGTCATTGTGCCCTGGCGCACCGACAGATTCCCTGACGCACCGACAGATACCCCGGCGACGGCGTCGCACGGTCAGGGCGGAGTTCGCGCGCCTGACCGTGCGACGATACACATCCCTCGCCTGCGCGAGCCGTGCGGGCCGCGTTGCGCAGAGCGTACCCGCCCGCCGGCCGCCGCCCGTGTGCCTAGAGGGTGAGGCTTGGCTTGAGTTGCTTGAAGCGCGCCAGCAGGCCGTTGATGAACTGCGGCGACTCGTCGGTCGACAGCTCGCCGGCCAGGTGCACCCACTCGCTGATGACCACGCCCTCGGGGACGTCGGGCATCCACAGCAGCTCGTAGGTGCCGCCGCGCAGCAGGTTGCGGTCGACCGCGGGCATGCGCTCCAGGGTCCAGCCCTCGGCGTAGGTGGTGATCAGCTCGTCGATGCGGGGGCGGTGCCTGGCCACGCCCTCGACGATGGCCGAGGTGTATTCGTTGACCGGGGGCTCCTGCCGTTCGACCCGCTCGGCGAGGATCTTCAGCGGATCCTCGCCGCGCAACTCGGCCTCGAACAGGATGTCGAGCGCACGCCTGCGTGCTTTGCCGCGTGCCGACACCTCAGGCCCGGCCGAGGTATTCGCCGCTGCGGGTGTCGACCTTGACCCGCTCGCCGGTGGTGATGAAGAGCGGCACCTTGATCTCGGCGCCGGTCTCCAGCGTGGCCGGCTTGGTGCCGCCGGTGGAGCGGTCGCCCTGCAGGCCCGGCTCCGTGTTGGAGATGGTCAGCTCGACGGCCGCGGGCAGGTCGACGTAGAGCGCGGCGCCCTCGTTGAACGCCACGGTCGCGAGGGTGTTCTCCAGCATGTAGTTGGCGGCGTCGCCGACGGTCTTGCTGGGCACGTTGACCATGTCGTAGGTCTCGGTGTCCATGAAGACGAAGTCGTCGCCGTCCTTGTAGGAGTACTGCATCTCGCGCTTGTCGACGTTGGCCACGTCGACCTTGACGCCGGCGTTGAACGTCTTGTCGACGACCTTGCCGGAGAGCACGTTCTTGAGCTTGGTGCGCACGAACGCGCCGCCCTTGCCCGGCTTGACGTGCTGGAACTCCACAACACTCCAGAGCTCACCGCCCTCGAGCTTCAGCACCATGCCGTTCTTGAGGTCGTTGGTCGTCGCCACTCGTCTTCTCCCGCGTGCGGCCGCTCTACAGGACGAGCAGCTCCTTGGTCGTCTTCGTGAAGAGTTCCGGCCCGCCCTCACGTGTCACGAGAGTGTCCTCGATGCGGACGCCGCCCTGGCCCGGGAGATAGACCCCCGGCTCGACTGTGATCGGAACTCGATCCTCAAGTCTACCGTTCCTCGACGGACCCAGGAACGGCTCCTCGTGGATCTCCAGGCCGACGCCGTGTCCCAGGCCGTGCCTGAAGTGCTCGCCGTGCCCGGCGGCGGCGATGATCGAGCGGGCCGCGCCGTCGACGTCCTTGGCCTCGGCGCCGGGGGCGAGCGCGTGCCGGCCGGCCCGCTGGGCCTCGGCCACCAGGTCGTAGAGGTCGCGCTGCCACTGCGCGGGGGCGCCAAGCACGACCGTCCTGGTCATGTCGGCGTGGTAGCCGCGGTAGCGGGCGCCGAAGTCCATCGTGACGAGGTCGCCGGCGCGCAGCTCACGTCCGGTCGGCGCGTGGTGCGGGACGGCGCCGTTCTCGCCGGCGGCCACGATCGAGTCGAAGGCGGGCTTGTCGGCGCCCAGCTCGGTCATGCGCTGTTCGAGCAGGCGGGCCACGTCGCGCTCGGTGAGCCCGGGGGCGATCTTCGGCAGGACGTCGGCGAACGCCTGGTCGGTGATCTCGCAGGCGGTGCGCAGGCACTCCAGCTCGGTGTCGTCCTTGACCGCGCGCAGCAGTTCGACGGCGGGCTCCAGGGGCACCAGGCCGGCGCCGAGCCGGTTGAAGGTGGCCACGCTCATGTGCGCCGCCTCGATGCCGGCGCCGGTCTCCACGAGCCTGCCCACCACGTCGGCGGCCTCGACCGCCGTCACGTCGAGCGCGCGCGTCTTCTCGATGTAGCGGTTGTCGGTGGCCAGCAGCGCCGTGCCGTCGGCCCTGACCAGGACGGCCGCGTTCGAGCTGTCCAGCCCGGTGAGGTAGCGCACGTTGACGAGGGAGGTGACGAGGATGGCCGGGACCTCGCGTTCCGGCAGCAGCGCGGCGAGCCTGGCCCGACGCTCCTGGTAGTTGACGGTCATTGCGCTAATGTACGCGTTTTTGACCATTCGGCCGTTACCTACTTCCGACGACTCTTGACCAGCGGAGGGCTCCGGATTTACTGTCCAAAGCTAGTTAGGAAGGTTTCCTAACTCCAAGGTTTCCTGACTTCCCGTGGGGAGCGTGGCCATGAGACTGGCCCTGGCGATCTCGACCCTCATCGTGACCGTGCTGGCCGCGGGGAGCCCCGCCGCGGCCGCGCAGCCGCCGCCGTCCGGCCACATCCGCGTCGATCAGGTGGGTTTCGCCCCCGGCGAGGCCAAGCACGCGTACCTGATGACGACGGGCGCGGCGGCCGGGGCCCGCTTCAAGGTGCTCGACCGCTACGGGCGCGTGGTGCTCAACGGCCGGGCGGGACACGACCTGGGCGCGTGGAACGCGGCCTACCCGCACGTGTACGACCTGGACCTGTCACGGCTGCGCAAGCCGGGACGCTACCGGGTCACCTCGGCCGGGCTCACCTCGCCGCCGTTCGAGATCGCGCCCGGCTCCCCCGCGCCCGCGATCATGACCTTCTTCCGCGGCCAGCGCGACGGCGGCGCCAGGCACCGCAACGACCGCGCCGCCTCGGTGTACGAGTGGCCGGCGTTCACCGGCCCGGACACCGACGTGATCAAGGGCACGCTGACCAGGATCGGCGGCCCGGTGGACGTCGAGGGCGGCTGGTTCGACGCCGGCGACTACCTGAAGTTCACCCACATCCTCGCCTACGTGGACACCCTGATGTGGGCCTCGATCCGCGACGGCGGCGACCAGCGCCTGGCGAAGGAGGCCCGCCACGGGCTGAAATACCTGGACAAGATGTGGGACGGCGACTCCAAGACCCTCTACATCCAGGTCGGCATCGGCGCAGGCGACGAGGCGGGCACGTTCTCCGGCGACCACGACGTCTGGCGGCTGCCCGAGTCCGACGACACCTCCGAGCACCCGTACCTGAAGAACCGCCCGGTCTTCCGCGCCGCACCGCCCGGCGAGCCGATCAGCCCCAACCTGGCCGGTCGCACCGCGGCCGCCTTCGCCCTGGCCGCCCAGCTCGAACCCGACCCGCGGCGGGCGGCGTCCCTGCTGGAGGAGGGCGCGTCCGTCTACGCGATGGCCAGGACCACGGACGTCGGCCAGCTGGTGACGTCGCTGCCGTACGCGTTCTATCCGGAGAGCGCCTGGCGCGACGACATGGAGCTGGGCGCCGCCGAGCTGGCGCTGGCCGCGCAGCGCCTGCGCGACCCGCGCGCGGCCGACTGGCTCGGCCAGGCGGCGCACTGGGCCGGCGAGTACCTGCGGCACGAGGCGGGCGGCGACACCTTCAACCTGTACGACGTGAGCGCGCTCGCGCACCGCGACCTGGTCAGGGCCCTGCGCGCGCACGGCGCGGGAGCGCCGGGGATCGGCGCGCGGCTGATCGCGGACCTGCGGGCGCAGCTGGAGATCGGCGTGGCCAGGGCGGCCAAGGACCCGTTCCGCGCCGGGGCCGCGCATGACCAGTTCGACGCCGTGCCGCACGCCTTCGGCCTGGCGGTCACCTCGGTGCTGTACCGGACGGTGACCGGCGACAGGACCTACGACGCGTTCGGCACGCAGCAGCGCGGCTGGGCGTTCGGCGCCAACCCGTGGGGCGTGTCGTTCGTGGCCGGGGTGGGGACGAACGCGATCCGGTGCCCGCACTACCAGATGTCCAACATCACCGGCGGGCCGGCCACGGGCGCGGTGGTGAACGGGCCGAACAGCGCCTCGCTGTTCGACGACGGGCTGGGCGGCCACCTGGACGGTATGAAGCCGTGCCCGGCCGACGGCGTGGACCGCTACGCGCAGTTCACCGGGCGGGGTAGCCGGTTCGTCGACGACGTGCGGTCGTGGCAGGCCTCGGAGCCGGCCGACGACTTCGCCGCCGTCGCGCTCTACGCGATGTCCCTCATGCCGGGCCGCTGACCGGCTGGGCACGCGTCCCGCGCCCGGCCGGGCGCGGGACGCGTCACACCCGTCGGGCGTCGCGTCAGAGTCGCCAGTCGTTGAGGAAGTCGGCCAGCGGGCCGTCCATGGGCGCCTCGCCGTGCTCCTGCGCCTGCCGCAGCTCGTTGTAGGCCTCTCTGAGCTGTTCGAGCCCACCGTCCGGCTTGCCCTCCTGGAACTTGTCCGAGGCCTTGCCGATCTTCTCCAGGATCTTGTCCGCCAACTGAGGGTTCATCGCGCCCTGGTTACGCGCGATCTCCACGACCTCGCCGAACCGGCGCGACCACTCCTGATAGCCGCCGGGCGGGATGGCATCGCCCAGCGTGGCCTTCGGCTGCGGGCCGGTCTCGACCAGCCGGGTGGGCTCCTGCGTGATCACGGTCGGCTCGGGTTCCGTCGTGGTCTCGGTGGGGCTGGGCAGCGTGACGGCGGTCGGCGGCGCCGAGGTCTCCAGCGCGACCGGCTCGCCGCCGGAGCCCGCCCACATGATCAGGCCGGCGGTGATGGCCGCGATCGCCGCCAGGGCCACGCCGAGCTGGACGAACAGGCGGCGGTTGGAGTTGTCGGGCGGCGGCATCTCGGCAGCCGCGTCGAAGATCGCGGTGTCGCCCGAGCGTGGCTGCAGGTCCTGGTAGATCATGGTGGAGTTGGACGCCACCTGCTCCGGGGACGGGCCCTGGCCCGGCGCGGTCTGGCCCGGCGCGGTCTGGCCCGAGGTGGTCTGGCCCGGCGCGGTCGGCACGCCGGGCACCGGGTGCGCGGCGGTCTTGGGCCTGGGCCTGGCGATGGCGGCCAGCGTGCGGCGTACGGACTCGCCCGAGGCCGGCCGCTTGCCCGGGGCCTCGGACAGCAGGGCCAGCACCAGGCCGTCCAGTTCCGCGGGGATCTCGGCACGCAGGCTGCTCGGCGGCGCGGGAACCGGCCCGGCGTCCTGGTCCCGGGCCTCGTCGCGGTCCTGGTCGCGGGACTGGTCCCGGGCCTCGTCCGCACCATCGGCGTCCGGGGACTCGGCGAAGGGCGGTCGGCCGCACAGCAGCTCGTAGCAGACGACGCCCAGCGCGTACAGGTCGCCGGCGGGCGCTGCCGCGTCCTCGGGGGCGCGGTAGCGCAGGTCCGCGGCGGCGGTCTCCTGGCCGGCCAGGCCGAATCCGACCACCTTGAGCACGCCGCTGGCGGCGCGGCGGAAGCTGTCGGCGTTCACCTGCCCGTGCACCACTCCGGCCCGGTGCGCGGCGTCCAGCCCGGCCGCCGCCTGTCCCACCAGGTCGCACACCTCCACGATCGGCAACGGGCCCTGCGCGGCCAGGTCCTCGCCCAGGCTCGTCCCGGTCAGGAACTCCATCACCAGGAACGGCGCGCCCTCGTGGTCGCCGACGTCCAGCACCATGGCCACGTTGGGATGGATCACCCGGGCCACGGCCTGCGCGTGCTGTCTCAGCGCCTCACGCGTGCCCGCCCCGACCGCCTTGGCGCCCAGCATCTTGACGGCCACCACCCAGTCGGCCCTGGTGTCGTAGCCCCGCCACACCTCCCCGAGCGGCCCGCTGCCGATGCGCTCGTCCAGCCGGTAGCGGCCGGCCACCACGGAAGAGGAGGGCGTGTCAGACATATCCCCGCCAAATATCTCGACCTTCGACAATTTCGACCCACCATAGAGCCCCACGCGCCCGGAGTGCCCATTCGCCGGTTCACGCGCGCCGTCCTGACAACGCGAAAGGCGGGGAGCCACGCGGGCTCCCCGCCTCAGGCGGTACAGGTCAGCCGAACCGGATCATGCGGCCCGGGTCAGACGGTCGCCGGGACGGGGGCGCGTCCCGCCGGGGCCTCGGCGGGACCGGCGGCGGGCTCGTCGAGCGGCTGCGGCGCGGCGTTGAACACGGCCTCGTCCAGCCGGCCCTCGGAGCGGGCCACCAGCACCGGCACGACCATCTGGCCGGCCACGTTGGTGGCGGTGCGGATCATGTCCAGGATCGGGTCGATGGCCAGCAGCAGCCCGACGCCTTCCAGCGGCAGGCCGAGCGTGCTCAGCGTGAGCGTCAGCATGACGATCGCGCCGGTCAGACCGGCCGTGGCGGCCGAGCCGACCACCGACACGAAGGCGATCAGCAGGTAGTCGCCGACCCCGAGCTCGACGCCGAACACCTGGGCCACGAAGATCGCGGCCAGGGCCGGGTAGACCGAGGCGCAGCCGTCCATCTTGGTGGTCGCGCCGAACGGCACGGCGAAGGAGGCGTAGTCGCGGTCGACGCCGTTGCGCTCGACGGTGACGCGCTGCGTCAGCGGCAGCGTGCCGACCGAGGAACGCGAGACGAACGCCAGCTCGATCGCCGGCCAGGCGTTGCGGAAGAACTGGATCGGGTTGACCTTGCCGACGACCGCCAGCAGGGTCGGGTAGACGGCCAGCAGGACGATGAAGCAGCCGACGTACACGCCGACGCTGAACTTGGCCAGCGGCGCGAGCAGTTCCCAGCCGTAGGTGGAGACGGCCTTGCCGATCAGGCCGGCGGTGCCGATGGGGGCCAGGCGGATGACCCACCACAGGGCCTTCTGCACCAGTTCGAGCACCGAGCGGCTGAGGTTGAGCAGCGGCTCCGCCTTCTCACCGACCGCGAGCGCGGCGGCGCCGAGCACGACGCCCAGGAACACGATCTGGAGGACGTTCACCTCGGTGAAGGCGGTGACGACGTTGGTGGGCACGATGCCGGTGACGAAGTCCAGCCAGGTGCCGGCGCCCTCGGTGTCGACGGCCTTGGCGGCGCCGGTGTCGAGGGTGACGCCCTGGCCCGGGTTGATGATCAGGCCGAGCCCGATCGCGAAGGCGACCGAGACGAAGGCGGTGACCAGGAACCAGAGCAGGGTCTTGGAGGCGAGCCTGGCGGCGCCGTTGACGTTGCGCAGGTTGGCGACGCTGACCAGGACGGCGGTGAACACCAGCGGCGGCACGGCCAGCTTGAGCAGCTGTACGAAGATCTTGCCGACCTGGGTCAGCGTCTCGGCCAGCCAGGAGACGTCCCAAATCTTGGCGACGAATCCGAGCGCGACGCCGGCCACCAGGCCGAGCAGCAGTTGCAGCGAGAAGTTGAATCTCTTCACGGGGGGAGGAACTCCGATATTCCGGCATGCCGCGGCAGACGGGCATGCGAGGTGAGGAAGGTGGACCGGAAGCAGCGGTCAACGACAGAGGGACCCGTGCAAGCGGCACAGGTCCACGTGCAGCCGCTCAACGAGCCACACGATCACCACAGAGAACCTCACGAGCTGCTACAACACGGCGTTAGCGGCCCCTATTCCGATATGTCCGGTGATCTGGGTCACAGCGCCCTGATGTCCTTTTCTGTGCCGCGGAAAGCGCGAAGCCCCCGGCCGGCGGCAGGGGGCTTCGGCGACATCGGGGCAGGTCAGGCGGCCATCTCCCGGACCCGCTCGATCAGCCGCACGCGCTCCTCGTGGGTGCGGCCCAGCGGGGTGACGTTGATCGTGGTCACCCCGGACTCCCGCATGGCCGCGATCCGGTCCCTGACGAAGCCCTCGCTGCCGATCAGCGACATCTTCTCCAGCAGCTCGCCGGGCACCAGCGCGGCGGCCTCGTCCTTCTTGCCGTCCAGGTAGAGCTCCTGGATCTGCTCGGCCTCCTTCTCGTAGCCGTAGCGCCTGACCAGGTCGTTGTAGAAGTTCTTGCCCTTGGCGCCCATGCCGCCGATGTACAGCGCGGCCATCGGCCGGCCGAACTCCAGCAGCCCGGACACGTCGTCGCCGATGGCCAGCATCGCCTGCGCGATGACGTCCAGCTCGCCCAGCCCGGGGTCGCGCTTGGCCTTGCCCGCGGCCAGGGACGGGCCCCAGACGTCGGCGGCCTTCTCCGGCATGTAGAAGATCGGCTCCCAGCCCTCGCACAGCTCGGCGGTCAGCTCGACGTTCTTCGGGCCGATGGCGGCCACCACGATCGGGATGCGCTCGCGTACCGGGTGGTTGATGAGCTTGAGCGACTTGCCCAGCCCGGTGCCGCGCTCGGCCGGGAGCGGCAGCGTGTAGTGCTTGCCGGCGTACTCCAGGCGCTCGCGCCGCCACACCTTGCGGCAGATCTCGATGACCTCCCTGGTACGCCCGAGCGGCGCGGTGTACGGCACCCCGTGGAACCCCTCGATCACCTGCGGCCCCGAGGCGCCCAGGCCGAGCGTGAAGCGGCCGTCGGAGACGTAGTCGAGGCCCGCGGCGGTCATGGCCAGCAGCGTCGGCGTGCGCGAGTAGATGGGCAGGATGCCCGAGGCGATCTGCAGCTTCTCGGTCTTCGCCGCGATGTAGCCCATCTGGCTGACCGCGTCGAAGCTGTAGGCCTCGGCCACGAACACGATGTCGAGGCCGGCCTTCTCGTAGTCGGCCAGCTCGGCGACCGACTCCTTGAAGCCGCCCGAGTAGTTGAGTGCCATACCGATGCGCATGCCGGGCTCCCGATGAACCGAATGTTATTCCGTTTGCGTCGGCAACCAGGTTAGCGTGTCCGCGTGCCGGGCCGGGAGCGGCTAGCCTGGTGCCGATGCTCAAGCGCTTCGTCGTCGTCGTTTCCGCCGTGGTCGCGCTGGCCCTGGCGGGCCATCAGCTGATCCCGGCCCTGGGCGGGTTCACGCCGGTCATGGAGAGCCTGCTGCCCTGGATCGGGCTGACCGTGCCGCTGCTGCTCGTGGCCGCCGCGCTGACGCGGTCCACGCCGGCCGTGGTCGCGGCGCTGGTGCCCGGCGTGGTGTGGGCGGTGATGTTCGGCTCCACGGTGCTCCGCAGCTCGCCCGGCGGCCCGCACGACCTGGCGGTCGGCACCGTGAACGTGGGCGTCACCAACGGCTCGTCCGGCGAGGCGGTGCGCGCCATCGCCGAAGACCTCGACCTGCTCGCGGCCCAGGAGCTGACCCCGGGCGGCCCGGCGGCCAAGCAGCTCAACAAGATGTTCCCGCACCACTACCCGGTCGGCACGGTCGGGCTGTGGAGCCGCCACCCGATCAGCGAGACCCGGCCGCTCGACGTCGGCATGGGCTGGCCGCGCGCGCTGCGCGCGGTGGTGACCACGCCCAAGGGCAAGGTCACGGTCTACGTCATGCACCTGGCCTCGGCCCGTCCCGGGCACACCGCCTCGCGCGACGCGTCGCTGGCCGCCGCGCGCAGGCTCATCGACGCCGACGACAGCAAGCGCATCCTGCTGCTCGGCGACCTCAACACGGCCACCACCGACCGGGGCATGCGCGGGCTCACCCCGCCGCTGTCCGACGCGCAGAGCGTGGCCGGCGAGGGGTTCGGCTTCACCTGGCCGGCCGAGTTCCCGATCACCCGGCCCGACCACATCCTGTTCAAGGGGATGACGGCCACCAGCGCCGGGGTGGCCCCGGCCACCGGCAGCGACCACCGCGCCGCCATCGCCTCGCTGCGCTTCTGACCTCTGCCGGCCGCTGCTAGCCGCCCGCCTCCAGTCTGCGCAGGTCCTGGGGGGTGTCGATGTCGGCGGGGTCGCCGTGCTCGTCGCACGGCACCTCGGTGACCAGCTCGGGATGCGCCTTGATGAACGGCCTGGCGCCCACGTCGCCCACGGCCAGCTCGGCCACCTCGGCGAAGTGGCGGGCCGCGATCAGCACCGGGTTCCTGCGCCGTCCGGCGTAGGTGGCCACCGCGACCTCGGCGCCGCTGCCGATCAGCGCGCGCACCGCGCCGGGGCCGATGAACGGCTGGTCCACCAGCGCGATCACCACCGACTCCGTCTCGGGCGGCAGCGCGGCCAGCCCGACCCGGAGCGAGGAGCCCATGCCCCCGGCCCAGTCCGGGTTGCGCACGGTCACCGCCCTGCGCACCTGGACGGTGGCCGCCCCCAGCACCACGACCACCGGATGGCAGCCGCCCTCCTCCAGCAGCCTGACGCCGCGGTCGACCAGCCGCTCGCCCGCGTACTCGATCAGCGCCTTGGGCGTGCCCAGGCGAGCGCCCTCGCCGGCGGCCAGCAGCAGTCCCGCGACCCGCGACCCCCTCATGACGCCTCGTGGTGGATGCGGCCGTCCGTGCTCGACAGCGGCCTGCCGGTGCCGCCCCAGCGCAGCTGGATCAGCTCGGCGGCGATCGACACGGCCGTCTCCTCCGGCGTGCGGGCGCCCAGGTCCAGGCCGATGGGCGAGCGGAGCCTGGCCAGCTCGGCCTCGGTCAGCCCGGCCTCGCGCAGGCGCGCCAGCCGGTCCTCGTGGGTACGTCGTGATCCCATGGCGCCTACGTACCCCGCCTCGGTGCGCAACGCCACCTCCAGCAGCGGCACGTCGAACTTCGGGTCGTGGGTCAGCACGCAGATCACCGTGCGTTCGTCGACCGGGACCGAGGCCAGGTAGTCGTGCGGCCACTTGACCACGACCTCGTCCGCCTCGGGGAAACGCTTCGTGGTGGCGAACACCGGCCGGGCGTCGCAGACCGTGACGTGGTAGCCGAGGAACTTGCCCACCCGCGACACCGCCGCGGCGAAGTCGATCGCGCCGAACACCAGCATGCGCGGCGGCGGCGCGAAGGACTGGACGAACACCGACAGATCGTCCAGGCGGCGCTCGCCGTGCCCGCCGTAGTGCCTGATGCCGGTCAGCCCCTGGGCCAGCATGCCGCGGGCGTCGTCGTCGACGGCGTCGTCCAGCCGGTCCAGGCCGAGGCTGCCGCTGGTGCGCTCGGGCCAGATGACGCGGCGGGCGCCGATCTCGCCCGGGCCCGCGACGATAGTGGCCACGGCGACCGGCCGGTGCGCCTCGACGGCGGCGGCGACCTCGCCCAGCTCGGGGAACGTCTCGATGGAGATCGGCTCGACCAGGATGTCGATGATGCCGCCGCAGGTCAGCCCGACGGCGAAGGCGTCGTCGTCGCTCACGCCGTACCGCTGCAGCAGCGGCCGGTCGATCTCGGCGGCCAGCTCGAACACCGCGCCTTCCACGCAGCCGCCCGACACGCTGCCGACCACCTCGTCGCCGCGCACCGCCATCGCCGCGCCCGGCGGCCTGGGCGCGCTGCTGAACGTGCTCACCACCGTCGCCAGCCCGAACCTGAGCCCCGACCTCCACCACCGCATGATCTCTGGCAGCACGTCACGCATGCGCGAGCCTTTCGCTGAGTTCCTCGTAGGCGGCCAGGCTGTGACCGGCCACCAGGTCGTCCAGGTGGGGCAGGGCGGCCCGCATGCCGCCGGTGAGCGGCTGGTAGTCCGCGTACCCCTTGTGCGGGTTGACCCAGATCACCCGGTGCGCCTGCCGGGCGAGCCTGGCCAGCTGGGCGCCGAGCAGCGCCGGGTCGCCGCGCTCCCAGCCGTCGGAGGCGATCACCGCGATCGCGCCGCGGGCCGAGCGCCGGGTCAGGAACTCCCGCAGTTCCTCGCCCAGCCTGGTGCCGCCGCTCCAGTCCGGGATGGCCCGCGACACCTCGTTCAGCGCGGTGCCGGGGTCGCGGTGGCGCAGTTCGGCGGTGATCGAGGTGAGCCTGGTGCCCACCGAGTAGACGCTGGTGGCCCTGGGGGCGCTCCTGACCAGGGCGTGCGCGAAGCGCAGCAGCGTCTCGGCGTAGGGGGCCATGGAGCCGCTGACGTCCACGAACAGCACGACCGCGCGCGGCCTGGTGGTGTGCCGCCGGTGCCGCAGCCGGGCCACGTCGCCCTTGCGCAGCGCGTCCCTGATGGTGCGGCGCTGGTCGAGTGCCCCGCGATGGGCGCTTTCGTAGCGTCTGGAGCGGCGCGGCGCGCGCCTGGCGCGCAGCATCGCCAGCATCCGGTGCACCTCGGCCCGCTCAGCCTCGCTCAGCCCGGCCACGTCGCGGTGCCGCAGCACCTCCACGCGGCTCGCCGTGGCCGGCGCGGCCTCGCCGTCCGCTCCCCCGCTCTCGCCGTCGTCGGCCGCCGCCAGGTGCCGGGTGATGCTGGTCGTGCTGGTACGCGCGAGCGTGGCCCGCGCGCCGCCGAAGAAGGCGGCGAAACACCGGTCGTAGGCGGGCAGGTCGTCGCGGGTGGCGCACAGGGTCAGCCGGCCGGCCCAGTAGAACTCGCCGCGGTCCGTCACGTCCAGGTGGTCGAGCGCCTCCAGCAGGTTACGGGTGCGCTCGTGGTCGGCGCCGACCCCCGCGGCCCGGAGCGTCCTGGCGAACGCGGTGACGGTGGCGACCAGGTCGTCGAGCGCGTCATCCATGCAGCAGGCCGGTGTTCATGACGGTCGTGACGTCCTCACGGTACTTCAGCGCGGCGCCCAGCGTCGCCGCCGCCCGGCCGGGGTCGAGCTCCCTGGCCCCGAGCGTGAGCAGCGCCTCGGTCCAGTCGAGGGTCTCGGCGATGCCCGGCGGCTTGACCAGGTCGGCCCGCCGCAGCCGCTCGGCCGCCCGCGCCACCTGCAGCGCCAGCGTCTCGGTGCAGCCGGGCAGCTTGCGCAGCAGGATGGCGACCTCCCGGTCGAAGCCGGGATGCTCCAGCCAGTGGTACAGGCAGCGCCGTTTGAGCGCGTCGTGCACCTCACGGGTGCGGTTGGAGGTGACGACGACGACCGGCGGCGTCCTGGCCTTGATCGTGCCCAGTTCGGGGACGGAGATCGTGAAGTCGGACAACACCTCCAGCAGGAACGCCTCGAACTCGTCGTCGGCGCGGTCGACCTCGTCCACCAGCAGCACGCTGGGCTGAGTCTCGACAGCCTTCAGCAGCGGCCTGGCGATCAGGAACCGCCGGTCGTAGATCTCGCTCTCCAGCCTCCCGACGTCCGTGATCCCGGCCGCCTCGGCGGCTTTGAGGTGCAGGAGCTGGCGGGCGAAGTCCCAGTCGTACAGCGCCTGGGCCGCGTCGAGCCCCTCGTAGCACTGCAGCCTGATCAACGGCGCCTTGAGCATCCGCGCCAGGGTCTTGGCCAGC
The DNA here is from genome assembly GCF_013283785.1 of Nonomuraea antri. Lineage (GTDB taxonomy): Bacteria > Actinomycetota > Actinomycetes > Streptosporangiales > Streptosporangiaceae > Nonomuraea > Nonomuraea antri. Next base: position 23,463 of record NZ_JABCPZ010000057.1, on the reverse strand, counting down.
TCGGTCTTGCCGACGCCCGCCTCGCCCTCCAGAAACAGCGGCCGCCCCATCCTGAGCGCCAGGAACGCGGCCGTGGCCAGCCCTTCGTCCGCCAGGTAGGCGTGCCGGTCGAGCAGCTCGATGAGCTTCTCCGGCGACTCGATGTCCATTGCCCTGATTGTCCGCCGCAGCACGCCTTCAGGCTACGCGCCACCGCGTTTCACCGATATTCATGACTCGACCCGACTGCGGACTGTAATCTCTCGATCGCAAATCGCAATCGAGAGGACGCTATGCCCCCCAAGCTTCCCCACGAGATGCCGTTGGAGATGATCAGCCAACGGCCGGCCTTCGCGATGGAACTGCTGTCGTGGGCACTCAACCGCCGCATCGAGCACGACTACCTGGACATACGCGAAGAGTCCGCCGACCTCACCGACCGCCTCCCGACGGAGTACCGGGCCGACGCGGTCACCTCCGGCCGCACCCGCTTCGGCAGACGAAGGCGCTACCTCATCACCGAGGTGCAGAGCGAGTACAAGGTGGAGAAGGTCTGGGCGTGGATGGGTTACACGGGCACGCTCATGGCCAAGCACAAGAGCGTCGTCCACCTGCTCGTCTACTGCCTCGACCAGCCGACCGCGCGCAAATATCGCGAGCAGGAGCTCATCCCCCAGGGCAGCTCGCTCACGCTGCATCCCATCGTGATCTGCCCGCAGGACCTGCCCGTGCTCCGCGAGTCGGCGGACGTGCAGCGGTACCCGGAGTTCGCCACGCTCCGCGCGGCGGCCCCGCCCCACGACTTCGACACGGCGGCCGCGGTGGCCATGTCCTTGCTCGGGTTCGAGGACCGGCGTGGCCATACTTACTACGATTATCTGCGGATGAAGCTTCCAGAGAATCTCCGCAAGCGACTGGAGGACCTGATGATCGAGACCCAGCCACGAATCAGCGACCGCTTCACCCAGTCCCTGGAGAACGCCGCCGAAGCGAAAGGCAGAGCTGAAGGCGAAGCGGAAGGCGAAGCCAAGGCCCTGCGGGCTGTTCTTGAGGCACGCGGGCTGGAGATCACCGACGAGCAGCGCCAGGCCATCGAGAACTGCCGCGACACCGAGCAGCTTCTCACCTGGACGACCCGCGCCGCCACCGCCGCCACCGCTGAAGAGATCTTCGGGGAGAGGTGATCATGACATGCGGACTCCGAGCGACTGGGACGACGAGGACGACGCCGAGAAGGCGCGCCTGACCAGGCGAGCGACGCGGTTCTACGCCGCCGACCTCAAATACCGCCTGCCCGACAAGTTCACCCAGCCCATTGAGGAAGCGGCGGAAGCCAGAGGCCTGACCCGAGCGCTGCTGAGCGTGCTGGCCGTCCGGGAGATTCCGATCACCATCGGCCGACGCGACATCATCGACGAGTCTCTGGACCGGGACCTGCTCTTGACCTGGGTCACCCGCGCCTCGACCGCCGGCACCGCGGAAGAGGTGTTCGGCTAGTTCTCGCGGGCCTCCCCGCGCTCCCGGATCAAGGCCGCGAGTTCGGCCGTGGCCCGGCGGGCGCGGGGTTTCTCGGAGCCCTGGATGCCCATGGCGCCGATCGTGCGGCCGTCCGAGAAGTCGATCTTGGGCCAGGGGTCGCCCACCAGCAGCGTGACGTCGATGACCTCCGGCCAGCTGTACCGGTGCGTACGCATCGCGTTCACCACCGTGATGCCCTCGTCGTCCGCCTCCACCCGCACCCGGCCGAGCAGGTGGAGCACGTACGCCACCGCGCACCCGAACGCCACGATCGCCACCCGGTCGGGCAGCTTGAACGGATCGGCGATCAGCAGGGCCATGACCACCGACCCGAGCACGATCACGGCGGCGACCCCGTACGCGACGAACCTGGGCTTGCTGGGACGCCACGTGACGGGCAGCGGCGGCGGGGAAACGGGCTCGGGCACGAAGGAAACCTACCGCAGGTCAGTGGAGGTCTCGCAGCAGGAGTGCGGTCTCGAGGGCGGCCACGGCCGACTCGTACCCCTTGTCCTCCTTGCTGCCCGGCAGCCCCGAGCGGTCCACCGCCTGCTCCATGTTCTCGCAGGTCAGCACGCCGTTGCCGATCGGGGTCTCCTCGTCGAGCGAGATCCTGGTCAGCCCGGACGTGACCGAGTCGCAGACGTAGTCGAAATGGGCGGTCTCGCCCCTGATGACCGCTCCCAGCGCCACCACCGCGTCGCACCGCCTGGCCAGCGCCTGGGCGACGACCGGGATCTCCAGCGAGCCCGGCACGCGCACGACGGTGGCGGTGGCGCCGCTGTCGTCGCACGCCTGCACCGCCCTGGCCACCAGCTGGTCGGTGATCGCCGCGTGCCAGCTCGCCGCGACCACCCCGACGACCAGGCCCGCGGCGTCGGGAACCGTGCCCGCGGGTCGTCCTTCGCCGCTCATGACGCCTCCGAGATGTCGTGGCCGAGCCGGTCGCGCTTGGCCGTGAGATACCGCTCGTTGTGGGGGTTCATGGCCACCGGCATGGGTTCGCGGCCGAGCACCTTGATGCCGTAGCCGTCCATGCCCTTGAGTTTGGCCGGGTTGTTGGTGAGCAGCCGGATCGACTTCACGCCGAGGTCGGCCAGGATCTGCCCGGCGTTGGAGAACTCGCGCGCGTCGACCGGCAGCCCCAGCTCGACGTTGGCGTCGACGGTGTCGCTGCCGTTGTCCTGCAGGCTGTAGGCCTTGAGCTTGGCCAGCAGCCCGATGCCGCGCCCCTCGTGCCCGCGCAGGTAGACGATCACGCCGCGGCCCTCGGCGGCGATGGCCGACATGGCGTTGTCGAGCTGCACCCCGCAGTCGCAGCGCAGCGAGCCGAACACGTCGCCGGTCAGGCATTCGGAGTGGGCTCTGACCAGGATGTTCTCGCCGTCGGCCAGCTCGCCGTAGACGAGCGCGACGTGCTCGCCGCCGTCGAGCGCGCTGGCGTAGCCGTAGGCCCGCCACATCCCGTACGCGTTGGGCAGCCGCGTCTCGGCGACCCTGGTGACCATGCTCTCGGCCCGCCGCCGGTAGTCGACGAGCTGTTCGATGGACACGAGCGCCAGGTCGTAGGTGTCGGCGAAGACGCGCAGCTGCGGGAGCCTGGCCATGGTGCCGTCGTCGTTGACCACCTCGGCCAGCGCGCCGGCCGCCGACAGCCCGGCCAGCCTGGCCAGGTCGACGGCCGCCTCGGTGTGCCCGCGCCTGGCCAGCACGCCGCCCTCGTGGTAACGCAGCGGGAAGATGTGCCCGGGACGCACCAGCTCGTTCGGCTCGGTGGCGGAGTCGGCCAGGGTGCGGATCGTCCTGGCCCGGTCGCCGGCGGAGATGCCGGTGGTCACGCCGTCGCGGGCGTCGACGGTGATCGTGTACGCGGTGCGCATGCGCTCCTTGTTCTGGAACACCATGAGCGGCAACCCGAGCCGGTCGAGCTCCTTGCCCTCCATGGCCACGCAGATCACGCCGCTGGTGTGCCTGATGGTGAACGTGAGCAGCTCCGGTGTGGCCTTCGCGGCGGCGAAGATGATGTCGCCCTCGTTCTCCCGGTTGGCGTCGTCGACGACCACGACCGGCTTGCCGTTGCGTATGTCCTCGATGGCCCGCTCGATCGGGTCGAGCACGATCTCGTTCACGACGCCACCGCCAGCTTCGCCTGCGTCGTGGTGCGGTATTCCCTGAGCCACTTGACGAACCCGTAGATGACCATGGCGAAGAACACCACGTAGACGGTGGCCGAGACGGTCAGCCCGGAGTTGTAGGCCACCGGCACGCCCACCAGGTCGACCAGCACCCACACGATCCAGAAGTCGACCAGGGCCCGGCCCTGCGCCCAGGTGGCCACCGCCCCGCCGACGAAGATGTACGCGTCGGCGGCCACCAGCGCCCACGGCGCGCCCGGGTACCACGACAGGTTGAACGTCTTGAACAGCACGGTCACCAGCGCGGTGCCGACCAGCAGCGCGGCGATCAGCGTGGCCCGCTCGCGCCCGGTGGCCGGCCTGACGGCCAGCTCGTGGCCCTGGCTGCCGCGCCGCCACCGCCACCAGCCGTAGATCGCCAGGATCGCGAACAGGGCCTGCTTGAGCGCGTTGCCGGTGACGTGGGCGCTGATCGAGGCGATGAACAGCAGCACCGCGCCGGTGAACTGCACCGGCCAGGTCCACAGGGACTTGCGCATGGCGAACAGCACGGTCGCCAGCGCGAAGACGTTGCCGACCAGGTCGGTCCACTTCACGGGGTGACCGAAGATCTCAACAGATGCCTCAGCCCAGCTCATCGGGCCACCAGCCTTTCCACGTACTTCGCGATCACGTCGACTTCGAGGTTCACCACGTCGCCCACTCGGCGTTCGCCGAGGGTGGTCAGCTTCAGCGTGGTCGGGATGAGGCTCACGCCGAAGCCGTCGTCGTCAACCGTCGTCACGGTCAGGCTGATTCCGTCGATCGCGATCGAGCCCTTCTCCGCCACGTACCGGCTCAACGGCTCGGGCAGGGTGAAGCGGAGGTTGTCCCAGTTCGCACCGGGTTCGCGGGACTTGAGCACGGCGGTGCCGTCGACGTGGCCCTGCACGATGTGGCCGCCCAGCCGCTGGTCGGCGCGTACCGACCGCTCCAGGTTCACCGCCGAGCCCACGGTCAGGGCGCCGAGTGAGCTGCGGTCGAGGGATTCCTTGATCACGTCGACGTCGAACACGTCGTCGCGGACGTCCACGACCGTCAGGCAGACGCCGTTGACCGCGATCGAGTCGCCGTGCTTGGCGTCGGAGGTGACGATCGGGCCGCGTACCGACAGCTGGGCCCCGTCGCCCACGGACTCGATGGCGACGATCTCGCCCTTTTCCTCGATGATTCCGGTGAACATCACTTCTCCCTGACTTGTGGGGACGTGGGCCGGGCGGTCAGCCTCAGGTCCGGCCCGATGGGGGAAAACTCGTCGAATCGCAGGCGGTGGATGTCGGTGATCGTCCGGACGCCGGCCTGTTCCAGCGCGGCGCGGCCGGAGCCGAGGAACGCCGGCGCCAGGTAGGCGACCACCCGGTCGGCCAGGCCCTCGCGCAGGAACGCGCCGGCCAGCCTGGGGCCGCCTTCCAGGAAGAGGCTGACCACGTCGCGTGCGGCCAGCTCCTTGAGCAGGGCGGGCAGGTCGAGGCCGCCGCCCGGGGCGCGGGGCACGCGCAGCAGATCGGCGTCGAGCCCGGTCTCGGTGTCGGCGGCGACGGCGATCAGGGTGGGGGCGGCGGCGTCGAGGACCCTGGCGGCGGGGGGCGTGCGCGCGTCGGAGTCGACGATCACGCGCAGCGGCCGCCGCCGCTCCGCGCCGCCCGGCTGCGGGGGCCTGGTGGTGAGATGCGGGCCGCCAGGCTGCGGGGACCTGGCCGTGACGTGCGGGTCGCCGGGCTGCGGGGGCCTGGCGGTGAGGTGCGGGTCGTCGGCCAGGACGGTGCCGATGCCCGCGACGATCGCGTCGGACGCCGCCCGCAGGCGGTGCACGTCGGCCCGGGACTCCGGCGAGGTGATCCACTGGCTGGTGCCGTCCTCGGCGGCCGACCTGCCGTCGAGGGTGGCGGCGAACTTCCAGGTGACGTGCGGGCGGCCGAGCCTGACGAACGTGAGCCACTCCTCGTTGGCCCGTTCGGCCTCGGCGGCGAGCACCCCGGTGGTCACCTCGATCCCGGCCGCGCGCAGGCGCGCCGCGCCGCCGGCGGCCTTGGGGTTGGGGTCGGTGACCGCCACCACGACCCGGGCCAGGCCCGCGTCGAGCAGCGCGGCGCTGCACGGCCCCGTCCTGCCGGTGTGGTCGCAGGGTTCGAGCGTGACGTACGCGGTGCCGCCCCTGGCCCGCGCCCCCGCCGCGCGCAAGGCCACGACCTCGGCGTGCGGCCCGCCGGCGTAGGCGTGGAACCCCTCGCCGGCGACCTGGCCCGCGGCGTCGAGCACGACGCAGCCGACGACGGGATTGGGGCTGGTGGTGCCGTGCCCGAGCCGGGCCAGCTCGACGGCGCGCGCCATGTGCGCCCTGTCACGGGGGGATGTGTCCACCCCGGGCCTCCTACTCGCCAGTAGCTCCAAGCCACGGCGGGCCCCGGGGGGTTGACCGGGTGCACGGACGCACGTCACGTACGTGTGCACCACAGCAGGCGCCCGGCTGGACGCCGGACACCTCGCGCGCTTCCTCCCATCCGGACTTTAACCGTCGGTCCCGGAATTTCACCGAGTCAACCGGCCGATGGCATCGGCCGGGTCGCGGACTGTCACCGCCGGTTCGGACTTTCACCGACCCCGGAGCACGCTAGCTCTCTTCTCCTATCAGTTTGCCATGTCCTCATCGGCACCTGCGACCACCCCCGCACCGGGGACGGAGCGCGAGGTCAGGCGGCCATCAACCGCCTGGCGCGACGGGCGGCCGGGGCGTAGCGAACCTGGGCGGGCACCAGGCCGAGCCCGGTGTGCAGGGTCCTGAGCGTGGCCGTGGCCCACAGGTCGCCGACCGGCGTGGCGGGCAGCCCGTACAGGCGGCGGGCCCAGCGGGGCAGGGTGGCGAAGGCGAGCAGGGTCAGCGCGGGCAGCGCCGGGCGCAGCGGGGTCAGCATCAGCGGCAGCGGCGCGTTCAACGACAGCCGCAGCGGGTGCGCCGCCTCGGGGACGAAGCGCAGGCCGGGCCGCTCGGCTTCGATGTAGTCCGACAGCTCGGCCACCGAGCCGGGCACGTCGTCCCGGGCGAGGCCGACCACCTCGGCCGCGCGCCGCCACTCGGCGACGAACGTGTCGGCCTCGGCGTCGGTGAGCCTGACGCCGGCCCGTCGGGCGACCGACAGGTACGAATCCACCTCGCCCACGTGCACCCAGCGCAGCGCGGACGGGTCGTCGAGCCGGAATCGGGTGCCCGTATCCGGATCGTGAGCGGTCAGTTTGGCATGAATCTTGCGCACCCGGCGTCCGGCCCGCTGTACTTCCTCCAGAGAGCCGTACGTGCGTACCCGCACGAACTCGGTCGTACGGACGAAGCGTGACCACGACTCGTCCGGATCCATGAGGGCGGAGTTCTGCAGCACCCCGCGCATCGCCCGCGGGTGGAGCCCCTGCATCAAGAGGGCGCGGAACCCGCCGACCAGCAGAATCGGCTCACCCATGATCCGCCATGTCACGGACCTGGGGCCGAACAGTCCATGGTCACTCATAAGTAAGGACTTACCCAGGTCACACGCCGGTTATGTCACGAGAGTGTCATGGCCGCATCTTGATTCCGTGATCACGGCGCGCAGGCGAGTGTGTCATCCTCTCAGTTGTCCACATAACGGGACAAGAGGTTTTCAGCCACAGCCTCATGGAATTTGTGCACCAATATCGGGATATATCACTTCGCCGTTGCTCCGCGGCTCCGTGACCTGCGAGCCTGACCATCAGGTCTGACTTTTCCTGATTGCACGTTTCGCTTGGAGCCCCAACTACATGACGACACCGACGTCCACTGCACCCGCGCCTGACGCGACGTCCGTGACCGAGGCCCAGGAGGCGGTTGGCCGTTCGCCGGGCCAGCTCATGTGGCTCCGGTTCCGTCGCGACCGCACAGGGGTCATCTCCGCGATCATCGTGATCTTCTACTTCCTGGTCGCGATCCTCGCCCCGGTGATCTCCGCCGTTTACGGCAAGGACCCGTACACGTTGTACGGCCAGGACATCCCGGGCCTGCTCAACGACTTCGGGTACCCGGTCGCGCCGAACGGCGGGATCAGCTCGGAGTTCTGGTTCGGACTCGAGCCGAACCTCGGGCGTGACGTGTTCACGCAGCTCATCTACGGCGTCAGGACCTCGCTGATCATCGCGGTCGCCGCCACCCTGCTGATCACGACCATCGGTGTCGTGGTCGGCATCGTGGCGGGATACGCGGGCGGCAAGACCGACTACTTCGTCGGCCGGCTCATCGACCTGACGCTGTCGTTCCCGTCCACGCTGTTCATCCTGGCCTTCATCCCGGTGCTGGACAGCCTGGTCGTGGGGGCCGCCGAGGAGCCACCGGTCTGGTACCGCGGCATCTCGCTGACCATCCTGCTCACCGCGTTCGGCTGGGCCGGACTGGCCCGGTTGCTGCGCGGCCAGGTGCTGTCGATGCGTGAGCGCGAGTTCATCGAGGCCGCCAAGGTGACGGGCGCCTCGCCGGTGCGGATCGTGTTCAAGGAACTGCTGCCCAACCTGTGGACGCCGATCCTCATCCAGTCCACACTTCTGCTGCCCGCCATGGTCACGGCCGAGGCGGCGCTGTCGTTCCTCGGTGCCGGCCTGGGCGAGCGGGTCCCCGACTGGGGCCGGATGTTCCTGCGGGCCACCCAGGTCTACCAGAACGACATCACCTATCTGATCTTCCCTGGAGTCGCACTGCTGATCTTCGTTGTCGCCTTCAACCTGCTGGGCGACTCGGTTCGCGACGCCTTCGACCCCAAGATCAAGCGCTAAAGGAGAAATATGAATCACCGCAGGAAGGCGGCAGCGGTTCTCGCCGCCGCGGCGCTGGCCGTGGTCACGGCCTGCGCGCCGGGCAACGCGGGCGCCCCCACCGGCGCCCCGGCCAGCTCCGGTGCGTCCGCCGCCCCCGCCGCGACGTACACGCCGGCGACCATCACCCTGGGCACCGCCGACGACTCCAAGGGTCCGGCCATCCCGCCGGAGGGGGTGCAGAAGGGCGGCACGGTCACCATGATCGACCGTGACGACTTCGCCCACCTCGACCCGGCGCAGATCTACGTCAACACCGCCCAGACCATGGCGATGCTGATCCACCGCGGCCTGACCGGTTACAAGCGGACCGCCAAGGGCGAGTTCAAGCTGGTCGGCGACCTCGCCACCGACGCGGGCACCCCGTCGGACGGCGGCAAGACCTGGACGTTCACCCTCAAGGACGGGGTGAAGTGGCAGGACGGCAGCGCGATCACCTCCGCCGACGTCAAGTGGACGATCGAGCGGATGTTCGCCCCGTTCGTCACCTTCGGCCCGAGCTACATCCAGCAGTGGCTCACCGAAGAGGACTACAAGAAGGCCTACGAGGGCCCGTACGACGGCAAGGAGCTCGACGCCATCGAGACTCCTGACGACAAGACGGTCGTCTTCAAGTTCAAGACGCCGCACGCCGACGCCAACTACGCCTTCGCCATGGGTGGTTACGGCATCGTGCCCAAGGCCAAGGACACCAAGGAGAAGTACGACAAGGAGCCCTTCTCCTCCGGTCCGTACATCATCAAGTCGCACGTCGTGGACAAGTCGTACGAGCTGGTCCGCAACCCGCACTGGGACGCCAACACCGACCCGATCCGCGGCGCCTACCCCGACGTGTGGAAGATGGAGTTCGGCCAGGAGCCGCTGCAGATCACGGACCGGTTCGTCGCCGACGCCGGCCCTGACCAGACGGCCTTCACCTTCTACGCCTCCACCCCGCCGGAGCGCCTGCAGCAGGTGCTGAGCAACCAGGACCTGGCCGGCCGCCGCCTGGTCAGCCCGTCGCCGTACGGCAACTACTACTACTTCAACCTCGACCGGGTGAAGGACCAGAAGGTTCGCCAGGCGATCAACTACGCGTGGCCGTCGAAGCAGATCCAGCAGACGCTGGGCGGCCCGCAGGCCGCGGCCCTGCCGACGACGATCCTCAACGAGAACACCACGGTCGGCTACAAGCCGTACGACCTGTTCGGCAAGACGACCAAGCCCGAGGGTGACATCGAGAAGGCCAAGCAGCTGCTGGCCGAGACGGGCAACCCGAACCCGACCATCGTCTACGCCTACAACCAGACGCCGACCCAGGAGCAGGTCACGATCGTGATCAAGAACGCTCTGGAGAAGGCCGGCATCAAGGTCGTGGCCAAGCCGCTGGACCGCAAGACGTACTACGACTCGATCAGCCAGACCAAGAACGAGTTCGACCTGTACTGGGGCGGCTGGGGCTCTGACTGGCCCTCCGGCTCCACCGTCATGCCGATCATCTTCGGCCCGGTCGCGGACGGTGGGCAGAACATGTCGCACCTGAACACGCCCGAGCTCACCGCGAAGATGAAGGAGATCTCCGAGAACCCCGACATCGACGCGGCGAACGCGGCGTGGATGGCGCTGGACAAGGAGATCCAGGAGAAGTACACCCCGCTGGTCGTCGCTGAGAACCGCATCGCGACCATGCTGCACGGCTCCAAGGTGGGCGGCGCCGAGATCGATCCGCAGCAGTGGACGGTCCTGCCGAACACCATCTTCGTGAAGCAGTAGCACCCTCGCTCCGGGCACCCCGCAGGGGTGCCCGGGGCACTCTCTTGGAGATCTCGTGCTTCGATTCCTAACCCGTCGTGCGGTGGGCGCAGCGGTCATCCTGCTGATCATCTCGGCGGTGACGTTCTTCCTCTTCTATGCGATCCCCGCCGACCCCGCTCGACTGTTCTGCGGCAAGGTGTGCCCACCCGCCCTCCTGGAACAGGCCCGCCACAACCTCGGCATGGACCAGCCGCTCATGGTGCAGTTCGTCCAGTGGGTCGCGGGCATCTTCGTGGGCCGCGAGTACGAAGGACTCGGCTACTGCGCCGCGCCCTGCCTGGGCTACTCCTTCGTCAACCGCGCCCCGGTCTTCGAGACCATCATCGACCGGCTGCCCGTCACCGTCTCGCTGACGATCGGCGCCGCGATCGTCTTCCTGCTGTTCGGCGTGGCCATGGGCGTCATCGCCGCGCTGCGTCAGGGCAAGCCGCTCGACAAGATCGCCAGCGTCGCGTCGCTGATCGGCGCCTCCGCGCAGATCTACTTCGTCGGCACCCTGATGATGTACTTCTTCGTGTACCAGGCACGCGTCTTCTCGCAGCCCAAGTACTACCCGATCACCGAGGAACCGCTGAAGTGGTTCTCCGGCCTGCTGCTGCCCTGGCTCGTGCTGGCGATGATCTTCACCGCCAACTACACCAGGATGACGCGCTCCACCATGGTGGAGAACCTGGCCGAGGACTACGTGCGCACGGCCAGGGCCAAGGGCATGTCCGGCGCCAGCGTCACCATGCGCTTCGCGCTGCGCGGCACGCTGACCCCGATCATCACCATCTTCGGCGTCGACCTGGGCACGCTCATCGGCGGCGCGATCATCACCGAGACGACGTTCGGCCTGCAGGGCATCGGCCGCCTGTCGATCAACGCGGTGTTCGACTCCGACCTGCCCACGCTGATGGCCGTGGTGCTCGTCGCGGCGGGCGCGATCGTGATCATGAGCGTCGTCGTGGACGCCCTGTACGCCGTCATCGACCCACGCGTGAGGCTGAGCTGATGTTTCTTGAAGTCAACGATCTCACCGTGGACTTCCACACCGAGGACGGCGTCGTCCACGCCGTGGACGGCCTGTCCTTCGAGGTCGAGCAGGGCAAGACGCTCGGCATCGTGGGAGAGTCCGGCTCCGGCAAGTCGGTGACGAACCTGGCCGTGCTCGGGCTGCACAACCCGGAGACCGCGAAGATCTCCGGGAGCATCAAGTTCGACGGGCAGGAACTGCTGGGCGCGTCCCGCTCCACCATGGAGAAGCTGCGCGGGCACAAGATCGCGATGATCTTCCAGGACCCGCTGACCGCGCTGTCGCCGTTCCACACGATCGGCCGGCAGATCGGCGAGGTCTACCGCAAGCACATGGGCGTGTCGAAGTCGACCGCGCGCGACCGCGCGATCGAGATGCTCGACCGGGTGGGCATCCCGCAGCCCAAGACGCGCGTGGACGACTACCCGCACCAGTTCTCCGGCGGCATGCGCCAGCGCGCGATGATCGCCATGGCGCTGGTGTGCGACCCCGGCCTGCTCATCGCCGACGAGCCCACCACCGCGCTGGACGTCACCGTCCAGGCCCAGATCCTGGACCTGCTGCGCGAGCTGCAGGAGCAGTCGGGCACCGCGATCATCCTGATCACGCACGACCTCGGCGTGGTCGCCCAGACCGCGCACAACGTGCTGGTCATGTACGCGGGCCGGGCCGTGGAACGCGGCACGATGCAGGAGGTGCTGCGCGAGCCGCGCCACCCCTACACCTGGGGCCTGCTCAACTCGATGCCGACCCTGAACCGGCCGGTGGACCTGCCGCTGCAGCCGGTGCGCGGCACGCCGCCGAGCATGATCAACCGGCCTTCCGGCTGCGCCTTCCACCCGCGCTGCGACTACATGAAGCTGCTCGGGGCGCAGGTATGCTCTGGCGAGCGTCCTGAGCTGGCGCCGCACCGCGGCCACGGCGACGCCTGCTACCTGTCGCTCTCGCAGAAGACGGAGCTTCGCGCGCAAACTGGTAAGGAGACGCAGTGACGGAGAAGCTGCTGGAGCTGTCCGGCGTGGAGAAGCACTTCCCCGTCAGAGGCGGCACGCTGTTCAAGCGGCAGGTCGGCGCGGTCCACGCGGTCGACGGCATCGACCTGACGGTGCACGCCGGTGAGGCGCTGGGCCTGGTCGGCGAGTCCGGCTGCGGCAAGTCCACCACCGGCAGGCTCGTCGCCAGGCTGCTCGAACCGACCGCCGGCAAGATCCTGTACCAGGGCCAGGACATCACCCACGCGGACCGCAAGGCGCTCAAGCCGATCAGGTCCGAGATCCAGATGGTCTTCCAGGACCCGTACTCGTCGCTGAACCCCCGTCACACGGTCGGCTCGATCATCCGCGGCCCGCTGGACATCCACGAGATCAACCCGCCCGGCGGCCGTGAGGCCCGGGTCCGGGAGCTGCTGGAGACCGTCGGGCTGAACCCGGAGCACTACAACCGCTTCCCGCACGAGTTCTCCGGCGGCCAGCGGCAGCGCATCGGCGTGGCCAGGGCGCTCGCGCTGGAGCCGAAGCTGATCATCGCGGACGAGCCGGTCTCCGCGCTCGACGTGTCGATCCAGGCGCAGGTGGTCAACCTGCTGCAGGAGCTGCAGCGGGAGATGGGCATCGCGTTCCTGTTCATCGCGCACGACCTGGCCGTGGTGCGGCACTTCTCGCAGCGCGTCGCGGTCATGTACCTGGGCAAGATCGTGGAGATCGCGGACCGGGAGTCGCTGTACGAGCGGCCGCGGCACCCGTACACGCACGCGCTGCTGTCGGCCGTGCCCGACGCCGACCTGACCGCCGAGCCGCGTGAGCGGATCCGGCTGGCCGGTGACGTGCCTTCGCCGATCAACCCGCCGTCGGGGTGCCGCTTCCGTACGCGCTGCTGGAAGGCGCAGGAGAAGTGCGCGACCGAGGAGCCGCCGCTGGTGCAGCTCTCGGGCAACCGCGAGGGCCATCTGACGGCCTGCCACTTCCCCGAGGCGCCCACCGTCCACGGTGACGACGTGGTGCTCGACCCGGCGCTGGCGTAACACCCCGCGCGGTTCCCGCTTTCGCCCCCGGCGCCGTCTCGGTGCCGGGGGCGCGCGTTTTCCCGCCCGATTTTTGAGAGCCCGGATCAGCGGGTGGCGGCGGCGCGCAGGGCGTCGACGGCGGCGGCCCGGTCGTCGGCGCCGAAGACCGCGCTGCCCGCGACGAACACGTCGGCGCCCGCGTCGGCGCAGCGCTCGATCGTGTCGGCGGCCACTCCCCCGTCGACCTGCAGCCAGATCTGGCCGCCGTGCCGCTGGATCAGCTCACGGGCCCGGCGGATCTTGGGCAGCACCATGTCGAGGAACTTCTGCCCGCCGAACCCCGGCTCCACGGTCATCAGCAGCAGCATGTCGATCTCGCCGAACAGCCCCTCGTACGGCTCGACCGCGGTGGCCGGGTTGAGCGCCAGCCCGGACCTGGCGCCCAGCTTGCGGATCTGCCGCAGGGTGCGGACCGGGGCCTTGGCCGCCTCGGCGTGGATGGTCACGCTGCCCGCCCCCGCCTCCGCGTACTGCGGGGCCCAGCGGTCGGGGTCCTCGATCATGAGGTGGCAGTCGAGCGGCGTCGAGGTCGCCTTGAGCAGCGACTCGACGATCGGCAGCCCGAGCGTCAGGTTCGGGACGAAGTGGTTGTCCATGACATCGACGTGCAGCCAGTCGGCGTTCGGCACGGCTGCCGCCTCGTCGGCGAGCCTGGCGAAGTCCGCGGACAAGATGCTGGGAGAGATCTGTACGGCCATGATGGTCAAGTTTATTGAACGGCCTGCGGCTGTTTCGCGCGGGACATGAGTCCGAGCCTGATGAACGTCAGCGGCGCCCCCACCAGCACCCACAGCGACAGCAGCGCGTAACGCAGGAAGCGCAGGACGTCGGCGTCCGGCAGCGCCGCGCGCAGCCCGAACCAGATGAGCCCGAGCCCGGCCGACCCGAGCAGCCAGCGCGCCAGCCGCAGGTTCAGCGGGCCGCCCGCGTCGAACCAGCCGAGCCGGTGCATGACCGAGGCCCCGGCCAGCACGCCCAGCAGGGCCCCGGACATGGCGACGATCCTGTCCAGGCTCTCGGGCGCGATCGTCCCGGCCGAGCTCCAGCTCAGGGGCGGCGACCAGCCCGCGTACGGCGCGTTGGCCAGCACCGCCGCGCCCAGCACCGCCCCCGACACCGCCGCCGCGGCCGCCAGTTGCCCCCACAGCGGCTGACGCACCCACCAGCCGGTCACCGGGCGCTCCAGCCCGCGTACGAGCGCCAGCACGAGCAGGCCGAGCAGCGTGCCCACCACGACGTCGGAGACGAAGTGCACCCCGAGATAGACGCGGCTCAGGCAGACCAGCGCGACCAGCCCGCCCGCCGTCCACCACGCCCACGGCCGCCGCGACCCGGCGGCGAGCTGGCCCAGGGTGGCGGCGGCGATCTGCGCGTGCCCGGACGGCAACCCGAACGACCCCTCCACCGACAGCGGACGCACCCCAGGGTCGATCCAGTACGGCCGGGGCGCGTGGGTGAGGAGCTTGGCGATCGCGTTCGTGGCCGCCGCCACCAGCACGGTCACCGCGACCCGCAGCCCGAGCCTGGGGTCCACGCACCAGTACAGGGCGGGCAGGAGCACCAGGAAGAACGTGTCGGTGCCGAACATCGACACGAACTCCATCACCGGCTCGACGGCGGCGGGCAGACTCTGCAGCCAGCGGATCGGCGCCAGCTCCGCGAGGTGGAGATCGTCCAGTATGTCCATCCGCCGATGGGATCACATCGGCGGGCGGGCGCGACAGTGCCCACGCCCGGCCGATCCCGGACACGGGCCTGACCGATCCCGGACGCGCGCCCGGACGCGGGCCTGAGCGCTCAGCCGCGCTTGCGGAGCAGGGCCAGGAACATGGCGTCGGTGCCGTGCCGGTGCGGCCAGAACTGCGCGTGCGGGCCGTCACCCAGCCCGGCGGCCTCCGGCAGGTAGGCGCGGGCGTCGAGCTGCTCGACGTCGTCCCTGCGCCGCATGACGTCGCCCACCACGACCCTGGTCTCGGCCAGGTGCGGCGAGCAGGTGACGTAGGCGACCACGCCGCCGGGCCGCACCGCCTCCAGCGCGGTGTCGAGCAGCCGGCGCTGCAGCTTGCCCAGCTCGGCGATGCTGGACGGGTCGCGCCGCCACCTCGCCTCCGGCCGCCGCCGCAGCGCGCCCAGGCCGGTGCAGGGCGCGTCGAGCATGACCCGGTCGAACACGCCGGGCCGCCACACCGGCTGGGTGCCGTCGGCGGTGATCACGGCGGCGTCCCTGGTGGTCTGCCAGACCAGCCGGGCGCGGTGGTACTGCACGTCGGCGGCCAGCAGGCGGGCGCCGCCTGGGAAGGCCATCCCGTCGCCAGACTCGCCGCTCTCCAGCCCGGCCAGGTCACCGTGGACGGCGATGGCGTCGAGCAGCCCGGCCTTGCCGCCCGGGCCGGCGCACATGTCGAGCCAGAGCTCGTCCTCGCGGCCGTCGAGCGGCACCCTGGTCAGGGCCAGGGCGACGAGCTGGCTGGCTTCGTCCTGCACGGCGGCGCGGGTCTCGGCCACCGCCTCGATCTGGCCGGGGTCGCCTTCCTGCAGGTAGGCGGCGTACGGCGAGTAGCGGCCCGGCTCGGCGCCGGTGTCTTCGAGCTCGGCCACCGAGCTGCGCCCCGGCCTGGCCACCAGGGTGACCAGCGGGCGGGCGTTGTCGGCTTCGAGCAGGTCGGCCATCTCCTCGCCGCCGCCCAGGGCGTCGCGGAAGGCCGAGACGATCCACCGGGGGTGGCTGTGCGCGACGGCCAGGTGGCCGACCGGGTCGTGGGCCGGGTCGGGCGCGACGATCGGGATCCACTCCTCGATCGTGCGCGAGGCGACCTTGCGCAGCACCGCGTTGACGAACTTGGCCGCGCCCTGGCCGATGCGCAGCCGCACCAGGTCGACGGTGGTGCCGACGGCCGCGTGCGGCGGCACGCGCATCTTCAGCAGCTGGTGCGCGCCCAGCCGCAGCGCGTCGCGCACGTCGGGGTCGGGCGCCCGGTCCGAGCACATCTCGATGACGGCGTCGTAGGTGCCGAGGCCGCGCAGCGTGCCGTAGGCCAGCTCGGTGGCCAGCGCGGCGTCGCGCCCCTTGATGCCGCGCTCGCGCAGCAGGCGCGGCAGCAGCAGGTTGGCGTACGCGTCGCGCTCGTCGACGGCGCGGACGAGGTCGTAGGCGACGTTACGCGCGTGGTCGCGCGCGGGCCTGCGCGGCCCGCCCGGCCTACCGCCGCCGCCCCTGCCGCCCTGGTTCCCGCCGCCCCGGTTTCCGCCGCTTCTGCCGCCGGCTCCCTGGTCCCCCCTGGTCTTCATCCCCTGCGTCTTTCCTCACTGCCGTGGCGCGGGTGGATCACTTGAATCCCTCGCCGCTCTCCAGCCGGACGCCGCGCGCCCACTCCACGGCCCCCATCAGCCGCTTGCCCTGCGGCTGGACCTCGCCCAGCTCGACCGGTCCGGTGGCGGTGCCGACGAGCACCGCGTGCTTGGTGGCGACGATCTGGCCCGGGGCTGGACGCTCCTGGCCGGAGACAGGGCGCACCGGGCCGAGCTTCACCCGCTGGCCGCGGAACTCGCTCCACGCGCCGGGCGCGGGCGTGCAGGCGCGGACCAGCCGGTCGACGTGCATGGCCGGTTTCGCCCAGTCGACCTGCGCGTCGGTCACGTTGATCTTGGGTGCCGTCGTCACGCCGTCGGCGGGCTGGGGCAGGGCCTCCAGCGAGCCGTCCTCGATGCCGTCGAGCGTGGCGGCCAGCAGGCCGGCGCCGGAGACCGACAGCCGCTCCAGCAGCGCGCCGCTGGTGTCGGCGGTCTGGATCTGCTCGGTGACCACGCCGAAGACCGGCCCGGCGTCGAGCTGCTTGACGATGCGGAACGTGCTCGCGCCGGTGATCTCGTCGCCGTGCAGGATCGCGTGCTGCACGGGGGCCGCGCCGCGCCAGGCGGGCAGGATGGAGAAGTGCAGGTTGACCCAGCCGTGGCGGGGCACGTCGAGCGCCGACTGGGGCAGCAGCGCGCCGTAGGCCACCACCGGGCAGCAGTCGGGCGCCAGCTCGCGCAGCCGGTCGAGGAACTCCGGGTCGCCGGCCTTGGCCGGGCGCAGCACCTCGATGCCGGACTCCTCGGCCAGCTCGGCCACCGGCGAGGGGTGGACCTTGCGGCCGCGCCCGGACTGCGCGTCGGGGCGGGTCACGACGGCCACCACCTCGTGGCGGGGCGAGTCGATCAGCGCGCGCAGCGACGGCAGGGCCGTCTGCGGGGTGCCGGCGAAGACCAGGCGCATGTCACAGAGCCTTTCCGCCGGTGGCGTGCGGCGAGAACTTGATCGTGGGCGCGGACAGCCCGCTCCACTCGGCCTCGCGCACCGCCTTCATGGCGGCCTTGCGCTGCTTGGCGTCCATCCGGTCGATGAACAGGATGCCGTCGAGGTGGTCGGTCTCGTGCTGGAAGCAGCGGGCCATCAGGTCGGTGCCCTCGAGCGTGACGGGCTCGCCGTGCATGTCGAAGCCCTTGGCCACGGCGCGGATCGAGCGCGGGGTCGGGAACGACAGGCCGGGGAAGGACAGGCAGCCCTCCTCGCCCTCCTCGTCGAGCTCGGACGACAGGTCGAGGTCGGGGTTGATCAGGTGCCCGAGCTGGTCGTCGACGTAGTAGGTGAACACCCGCAGCCCGACGCCGATCTGCGGCGCGGCCAGGCCCGCGCCCGGCGCGTCCATCATCGTGTCGGTGAGGTCTTTGACGAGCTTGCGCAGCTCCTTGTCGAAGTCGACGACCGGGGACGCGGGGGTGCGCAGCACGGGGTCTCCGAACAGCCGGATCGCCTGGATCGTCAAGGGGTGTCTCCGTTTCTGGGCCGTGTTCCCGGGCCGTGGATCAACCTAGTTTAGTGTGCTCCAGCGACCGGGCCTTCATCGCCGCCTTGCGCGCGGCCTTCACCACCGCCTCGTCGTCGTGCGCGCCGGCCAGCATCTCCAGCACCGCGATCGTGTCGGGGTGGCCGACGGCAGGCATCTCGCCGACCAGCTTGATGAGGTCTTCGCCCGGCTCGGGCGTGTCGAGGCGGCCGGCGGCGGGGCCGGTGATGTGCATGAGGGCCGCCAGCGAGTCGACGGCGATCCAGGTGTGGTCCTCGGGGCTGAGCGGCGGCGCCTGCAGGTCGCGGATGTGCAGCCAGGAGGCGGCGTAGCGGCGCACGAGCGGGTGGTCGAGCGCCTCCCTGACCGGGGTCTCGGCCTCGGGCCCGAGCTCCTCCAGGATGGCGCCCACGGTGCCGCGCTGGCCGGCGGTGCCGTCCTTGGCGATGGCGAGCAGGTCGCGTGCGGCCTCGTCGGGCGTGCGCCGCTCCAGCCAGCCGGCCACCGCGCTCTGCGTGGCCACGCCCTTGACCAGCTGCTCGACCAGCTCGCCTGCCGACAGGTCGGCGAACACCTCGACCTCGGCCGTGGTGGGCGCGTCGTGGCCCTCGCGCAGCAGGTCGCGGCGGATGGCCCAGACGCCCAGCGGGGTGAGCGCGGTGCGGCCCGCCGCGGTCTGCTCGACCAGGCCGCAGTAGGTGAGCAGGGACAGCGCTTCGAGCAGCTCGCCGGGCAGCGCGGCGGCGAGCC
This sequence comes from Nonomuraea antri, assembly GCF_013283785.1. GTDB lineage: Bacteria > Actinomycetota > Actinomycetes > Streptosporangiales > Streptosporangiaceae > Nonomuraea > Nonomuraea antri. Next base: position 4,533 of record NZ_JABCPZ010000057.1, on the reverse strand, counting down.
TGCGCATCTCGACCTGGCCGGGGGCGCAGGCCACCTCGTGCGACTGCAGGATGCCGCGGGCCAGGTTCGCGATGGCCACGCCGGAGCGCACCGAGTAGATGGTGGCCAGCATCTCGGCCAGGTGGCCGTCGACCACGGTGGAGCCGGTCAGGCCCTCGTCGGCGCGGTCGAGCACGTCCATGACCACGCCGTCCCAGAACTCCAGCGTGGCCTCGGGGGTGAGCTGCATCGACAGCGAGCCGCGCGACGCCTGCCCGGCCATGATCTTCAGCAGGCCGGTGTTGACCGCGACGATCCAGATCAGCCGCAGCCTGCCGGCGGCGAGCCCCAGCTCCTCGGCCGCGGCGGCGGCGTCGGGCCCGGGCAGCATGCCCTCGGCGGTGACGCGCCTGCTGCCCGTCCAGGCGGTGAGCCTGATGGCGTCGGCGACCAGGGGCACCGCGGGGACCAGGCGCGCCAGCTCGGCGTCCGGCGTGAGCTGGACGGGCGGGAAGGTCAGCGCCTCGTGCTCCACGGCGGTCTCCTCAGGCGGCCGTGGCGGCACGACGGCCTGCTCATCGATCAGCTTGCGCAGCTCGGCGAGGTCGAAGACGTTGTTTGCCACCCAGGAAACTTACTGCACACCAGTCACAGGCACGTACTCATTGGATGGCCCGGGAGCGGGCCTTGAACGCCGCCTTGCGTGCCGCCTTGGCGACCGTGCTGTCGGGCAGCGAGCGTCCGAGCAGCTCCAGGACGTCGACGACGTCGGGGTGGTCGACCCGCCACATCTCCTCGATGAGATGCGCGGGCGGCCCGGAGGCGGCCATGTTCTCGGCGAAGATCTCCGGGTCTTCCTCGGCCGCGGGCATCGCCAGCGCCAGCATGTCGACGCTGACCCACAGTAGCTCGTCTTGAGTGAGCGGCGGCGCGGGCAGCCCGCGAGCCATCAGCCAGTGGATGACGTGCGGGCGCAGCTCCTGGTCGTCGAGGCAGGCGCGGACCTCGCCGGCCGCCTCGGCGCCCAGCCTGTCGACGATGGTGACCGCGATGCCCCTGGCCACGGCGGGCGCGCCGGAGGCGGCGGCCAGCAGCTCGGCGGCGGCCTCGCTCGGAGCCCGGCCGGCCAGCCAGCGGTCGATGTCGGCTTCTGCGGCGTCGGTGGGCACGCCGTCCATCAGGCCTTCGATGAGGCCGAGCGCGTCGGCGGCGCCCAGGTCGGGCGCGAGCGGCGCGTCGAGGCCGAGCGCCAGGTAGTGCTCGCGCAGCGCCCAGACGGCCGGCGGGGTGAGCTGCGCGGTGTCGCCCGTGACCTCGATCAGGTGGCGGGCGGCCAGCCGGTCGAGTACGGCGGCCACGTCGATCTCGCCGCTCTCGGCCATCTCCAGCAGGAAGTCGGCGATCACCCCGAGCGGGACGCGGGCCTGCAGCCGGTAGAGCATGTCGAGCAGGTCGTACAGGCCGTCGTCGAGCTCGGCGTGCCCGGTGACCTCGCCGCCCGTGTCGTCCTGGACCAGGTGGGTCACGGTGCGGGCCCAGCCGTCGAGCGTGTCTTCGCCCGGCGGCAGCAGCGACTCTGGCGCGGCCAGCCGCACCGGGGGCAGCGGGACGCAGCCCGGGCAGTCGCACGGCGCCTCGCCCAGGTCGGGCACGGGGACCTCGCCCGACGGGATGGGCACCGACTGTTCGAGCGATTCCGGGCCGATGGCGCTGAACAGGCTCTTGGCCATGCCGAAGTTCGCGGTGTCGGCGAGCGCGTCCGGCATCTTGGGCGCGATGTCGTCGAGCCGCTCGCGCATCGCGGCCGCGGTGGGGTCGTCGACCTCGCCCGCCTGGCTGAGGTAGTCGACCAGGGTGCGGGCCGCGGCGACGGTCTCCGGCGCGCTCTCCGGCGGCGCGATGACCTTGCGCGGGTAGATGGACAGCAGCAGCTCGTGGAAGGTCTCGGGCGTGAAATCGCCGAGTTCGTTGACGTTCAGGTAGTCGCTGGCGTAGTCGCAGAGCAGGCGGACCTCGTCCGCGTCCACCTCGACGTCCCGCGCGCGCCCCCAAGCTCGCAGGTCGTCGATGGCCCGGTTCACCCATTCGATCGACACAGGGGCACGCTAACGGCTGGCTTACAGATGAGCGAATCGGGGAAATGGTCTAAATCAGGTCGAGGGGGTCGACACACACCCTCACGACATCCGGCGTCTTTCGCGCCGCACGCACCCCGCTGGCCCCTTTCAGCGCCGCCGCCAGGGCCGCGCCGCCCGCCCGTCTGACCCGGATCATGGCGCGTTCCTGGCCGGATTCGTCGACCGGGACCGGGCCGAGCACCTGGGCGTCGGACGGCAGGCGCACCTCGTCCAGCATCTGCCTGACGGCGGCGGCCGCGCCGGTGAGCGTGGCCATCCGCACGGCGGGCGGAAAGCCCAGCTCGGCGCGGTCGCCCAGCTCGCGCTCGGCGTGCGTGACGGGGTCCCAGCGCAGCAGCGCCTGCACCGACGGCAGCGCGGCGTCGGCCAGCACCACCAGCTCGGCGGAAGGACGCAGCAGCGCCGCCGCGTTCATCCAGCGGCGCAGCGCCTCCTCGGCGGCCCGCAGGTCGGCGCGGCCGAGCAGCGCCCACCCGTCGAGCAGGACGGCCGCCGCGTAACCGTCCTCCGCCACCGGCTCGGCCCCGGGCGTGGCCACCACCAGCGCGCGGGCGGACGGCACCGCGGCCAGCACGCCGTCGCGCCCCGACGTGCGCACCTGGACGGCCGGAAAGGCCCGGCCCAGCTCCTCGGCGGTGCGGCGGACGCCGGTGACGACCGCGCGCAGCCGCGGGCTGCCGCAGTGCGCGCAGCGCCAGCCGGCGTCCACCCGGCCGCACCAGCGGCAGTAGGGGGCCGCGTGACCGCCTCTGAGCGCCAGCGGGCCATGACACGACCCGGCCCCGTTCGAAGCCTCCCGCACCTCGATCGCCTCCCCCTGCACCGGGTGCTCCTCACGCGCGGTACGGGTGGGCGGCAGGGCGCAGCGGGCCGGCGTACGGCAGTGCTTGCAGGCCAGTGCGGGCAGATAGCCGCGCCTGGGCACCTGGACCAGCACCGGGCCCTTCTCCAGGCCGCGCTTGAGCGCCCGCCAGGCCAGGCTGGGCAGCCGCGCCCGCTGGGCGGCCTGGTCCTGGGCCAGCTCCGCGTCCTCGCCCGCCGGCTTCACCCGGGGGGCCATCGCACGCACCGTGGTGCGCGCGGCGACGATCGGACGCGCCCAGCGGGCCGCGATGAGCTGGGTCGCCTCCGCGGTGCGGGCGTAGCCGCCGATCAGCATGGCCGCGCCCGCCCGGTGCGCCCTGAGCCCGAGCACCTCGCGGGCGTGCGGGTAGGGGGCCAGGCGCTCGGCGTGCAGGTCGTCGCCGTCGTCCCAGATGGCCACCAGGCCGAGATCGACGACCGGGGCGAACATCGCGGCGCGGGTGCCCGTCACGGCCCGCACCTGTCCTCTGAGCACCTTCAGCCACCGTCTGTACCGTTCCGCCGGGCCGAGGTCTGCGGTGAGCGCCACATGCCTGTCCGGGCCGCCCAGGGCGCGCGTGAGCGCCTCGTCGGCCAGGACGACGTCCTTCCCGTCGGGTACGACCACGATCGCGCCCCTGCCGCCGTCGAGGGTGGCGCGGACGGCCTCGGCCATGGCGCCGGCCCAGCCTCTGGCGCCGGGGAGCGCGGACCAGACGGCGCGGGGGGCACGGCCGTCGCGCAGCGCGGCCAGGAACGACGGGCCGGCCGGGTAGTCGTCCCAGGGGGTGCGCACGGGCGCCGGCGGGGCGGCGTGATCGCTCGGGAGGGCTGTGTCGTCGGAGGTCTCGGGCCCGCTTCCCGCCTCGGCCGCAGCAACGGGTTCGGCTCCGGACGTGACTCCAGCTTCGGGGGTGGCTTCGAGCGTGGCTTCGGGCGTGGCCTCGGGCGTGGCCTCGGTTTCGGCCTTGGCTTCCGCTTTGGGCGTGGCTTCGGCTTCGGGCGTGGCTTCGGCTTCGGCCTTGGGTTCCGCTTTGGGCGTGGCTTCGGCTTTGGGCTCGTCTGTGGCTTTGGCTTTGGCTTCGGCTTCGACCTTGGCGTGGCGGGGTGGGACGGCCAGGCGCAGGACGTCGATCAGCGTGCCCGCGTACCGGTCGGCCACCGCTCTGGCCAGGCCCGCGATCTCCGGGGTCAGCACCTGCTCCGGTGACACGACCCGTTCCAGCGGGGTCAGCTTGCCCTCGTGGTCGCTCTGCTCGACGCGTTCCAGCAGGAAGCCGTCGACCAGCTTGCCCGCGAACCGCACCCGTACTCGTACGCCGGGCTCGGCGGTTTCGTGCAGGGTGGCGGGGACCAGGTAGTCGAACGGGCGGTCGAGGTGCGGCAAGGGGTTGTCGACCGCGACTCTGGCCACCGCGCGCTCGGGCGCCGGGACGGGCGCGCCCTTGCCGTCCTTCGACGACGCGGGGGGCCGCACGGCTTCGAGCGGCAGGAGCGCGTCGTCGGAGTGGGTCACGCCAAAGGTCTACCAGACCCCACCACTCCCCACGCCCGAGCCTCACACCCCCCACAC
>NZ_JABCPZ010000579.1 GCF_013283785.1 Nonomuraea antri | reverse complement strand
GCCACATCCCCATCCGCCCCCCGAGCGAGCAGGACGTCCGCCAGATACGACCGCGCCACGACCGACCACGGCCGCGCCCGCATCCGATCGGCCGACCGATAGGCGGCCGTGGCCTCCTCGATCGCCTCGGACCAGCGTTCCTCGGCGGCGTCCACCAGCGCCAGCCACAAGTCGAACGGCCCGCTGACGTCCCACCCGAACAGCGAGACCGCCCACCGCCCGCGATGCGGCAGCAACGCGGCGCGCGCCCGGGCGCACAGCTCCGGATCATGCGTCGCCGCCGCCACCTCGGCCTGGAACCGCAACCACAACGGCTCGATCACCCGATCACGCGGCTCGCCATCGGCGTAGTGGCGCAGCGCCGCGTCGAGGTCCCCCCGATGCAGCGCGGTCAACGCGGCAGGCAGCCCCGCGTAGAGGTGCGGCGAGTCTCTGAGTCGCTGGAGCACATCATCCAGTTCGTCGTATCTGCCCTGCAGAGTCAGCAATGCCCAGTGGTGATGCCAGAGCATGTACCGGAAGTGTTCATGGTGTGGCTCCCGCCGCCGCCCGTCGGACTGCTCGCTCAACTCCTCGCTCAGCCGTCCGACCAGTTGCTCGACCAACTGCTCGGCCCGCTCGAAGCGTCCGGTCAGCGCGGCGACGATGCTCTCGTCCATGGACGCCGTCAGATCGAGATGCCGCAGCTCATTGCCCTTGCCCTTGGCGAGGTAGTCGTTGAACCGGTCGAGATAGCGCGGGTCGCCCTGTTCGATCATCGCCACCCAGCGCAACGCGGCGGCGAAGTGCGCCTGCTCGGCATCGTCGGCGCGCTCGGCGAGCTCGACCAACTCCCCGGTCAGCGCCACGCGTTCACCCGCGGTGCCGGGGCCCCAGATGATGTCGTGGTGCGCCCACAGGCTGAACGCCAGCGCGTCGTCGTCACCGCCGGTCCTGGCCATCGCAGCCAGCTTGAAGATCAGATCAAGCGCCAAGTGATCGTCGGCCACCTCACGCCCAACCCCGGACTCCCC
>NZ_JABCPZ010000578.1 GCF_013283785.1 Nonomuraea antri | reverse complement strand
GCATGACCACGCAGGACGTCGAGGCGATCACGCCGCAGACCCTGATCAACATCCGCCCGGTGGTGGCGTCGATCAAGGAGTTCTTCGGCACCTCGCAGCTGTCGCAGTTCATGGACCAGACCAACCCACTGGCCGGCCTGACGAACCGGCGGCGGCTGTCGGCCGTCGGCCCCGGCGGCCTGTCCCGGGAGCGGGCGGGCGTGGAGATGCGTGACGTGCATCCGTCCCACTACGGCCGGATGTGCCCGATCGAGACCCCGGAAGGCCCGAACATCGGCCTGATCGGCTACCTCGCGTGTTTCGCCCGGCTGAACGCCTTCGGCTTCGTCGAGACGCCGTACCGCAAGGTCGTCGACGGCAGGGTCACCGAACAGATCGACTACCTGACCGCCGACGAGGAGGACCTGTACGTCATCGCGCAGGCGAACTCCCCTCTGTCGCCCGACGGCGCGTTCGCCGAGCGGCGGGTGCTGGTGCGCACCAAGGGCGGCGAGTTCGAGTACGTGCGCTCGTCCGAGGTGCACTACATGGACGTGTCGCCGCGCCAGATGGTGTCCGTGGCGACGGCGATGATCCCGTTCCTGGAACACGACGACGCCAACCGGGCGCTGATGGGCGCGAACATGATGCGTCAGGCGGTGCCGCTGCTCAGGAGCGAGGCGCCGCTGGTGGGCACCGGCATGGAGTACCGGGCGGCCACGGACACGGGTGATCTGGTCATCGCCGCCAAGGCGGGCCTGGTGGAGGAGGTCAGCGCCGACTACGTGACGACCGTCAACGACGACGGCACGAGCACGACGTACCGGCTGGCCACGTTCAAGCACTCGAACCAGGGCACTTCCTTCAACCAGAAGCCCATCGTCGCCGAGGGCGACCGGCTCGAAGCGGGCCAGGTCATCGCCGACGGGCCGTGCACCGACAACGGTGAGATGGCGCTCGGCAAGAACCTGCTGGTGGCGTTCATGCCGTGGGAGGGTCACAACTACGAAGACGCGATCATCCTGTCCCAGCGCCTG
>NZ_JABCPZ010000577.1 GCF_013283785.1 Nonomuraea antri | reverse complement strand
CCCCCGAAACGCCGGACCCCGGAACACCAGGCCCCGCCACAGACACCCCAGAACCGGTCGGCCCGGCCGCAGGCACCCCTGAGGCAGGTACCGCTGAGGCAGGTACCGCTGAGATGGGCGCCCCAGAAACGGGCACCTCTGAGGCGGGCACCTCTGAGGCAGGCTCTGCCGACGCGGAGGCTGCCGACGCGGGCGCCCCTGCGGCGGGCGCTGCCGACGCGGGCACGGCCGAGGCAGGCGCCACTGAGCCGGGCGCTGCCGAGGCGGGCGCCGCTGGGGTGGGCGCCGCTGGGATGGGTGGCACCGCCACGGGCGGAACCTGTCCGGGCGGCGACTGCACCGGAACCCCGTCAATCACCGGCGACGACCCGCCCGAACCGCCCCCCGCGGAAGCCACGACCCGCGTCACGTCGGCCGCGGCGACAGACACCGCCGGGTCGGCGAGCACGGACAGATCGGCGGGCACAGCCTCGGGCTCGGCCTCGCCCCCGCGCTCAGGCTCGGGCCCGGCCTTGGAGCCGCTCTCGGGGCTGCGCACGGGCTCACGCTCAGATGCGGCCCCAGGGCCGGCCACCGGACCACGCGCGGGCTCAGGCGCGGTCGCACGGCCGGTCTCGGCTGCGGGCGCAGGCTCGGGCTCGGCGGCTGATCCGGTCTCGGGGTTGCGCGTGGGCTCGGGCTCGGATGTGGCCTCGGAGCCGGTTGCGGGGCTGCGCGCGAGTTCGGGCTCAGGCGTGGCCTCGGAGCCGGAATCGGGGTGGCCCACGGACTCGGGCTCAGGCGCGGTCGCACCGCCGGTCTCGGTCTTGGCTGCGCGCACGGGCTCGGGCTCGGGCTCGGCGGCTGAGCCGGCATCGGCGCTGGACTCGGGCGTGTGCGCGAGCTCGGGCGCCGTCGCGGCCTCCGACCTGGGATCGGGACCGGCCTCAGACTCGGGTGCGGTCTCTGGCGCGGATGCTGATGCGGATGCGGATGCGGGCGCAGGCGCGGGGATGAGGTCTCGGGGGGCGGCGTCCTGGGA
>NZ_JABCPZ010000576.1 GCF_013283785.1 Nonomuraea antri | reverse complement strand
GCCGGCCCCCGACCTCGGCCACGGCCGCGACCCCCAGGCGGTGAAGGACTTCACCGACTCCTTCACCGCCCTGCTCGAACGGCAGGGGCTGCCCAAGATGATGGCCAAGGTGCTGGCCTGCCTGTACATCACGGACTCAGGCACGCTCACCGCCGCCGAGCTGGTCCAGCGCCTACGCGTCAGCGCCGCGTCGATCTCGCACGCCGTCGCCTTCCTCGAACAGCAGGGAATGCTCAAGCGGGAACGGCCCTCAGGCGGCCGGCGCGAACGCTACGTGCTCGACGACGGGATCTGGCTCCGGTCGATCCTGGCGTCCCTGCGGATGAACGAGGCCCTGGTGGACGCCTCGCGGCGCGGCTCCGAGATCCTCGGGGCCGGCACCCCGGCGGGCGCCCGCTTCGAGTCGTCCGCCCAGCTCCTCCTCCTCGTGACCGAGGCCTTCCACCAGGTCATCGACCAGTGGCAACAGACCCAGCCCGTCCGAGAGCATCCGGCGCATGAGACCTCGCAGGACGACAAGGCATGAGCCGGACGTACGACCCAGAAAGCCTGCTCACCCCGAAAGCCGAGCCCCGGCACTCCCCCATCCACGGCACCGGCCTGTTCGCCGTCGAGCGGATCCACCGGGACGAGGTCGTCATGCGTCTCGGCGGGCAGGTCATCGACGACGAGACGCTGGCCTCACTGACCCCGCCGTACAGCAGCCTCACCGTCGCCGAGGGCGTCCACCTGCTCCTCGACCCGGCCCACCCGGTGCGCTACGGCAACCACTCCTGCGACCCCGACCTCTGGCACCACGACGCGACGACGGTGATCGCCCGCCGCGACATCGCCCCCGGCGAGGAACTCACCCTCGACTACGCCACCCACAGCGGCGTCGAAACCTGGTCGATGACCTGCGGCTGCGCCACGCCCCTCTGCCGCCGCGTGGTCACGGGCGCCGACTGGCGACTGCCGCACCTGCAGACCGCCTACGGCACCCACTGGGCCCCACCCCTGCTCGACCGCATCAGAACCGGCC
>NZ_JABCPZ010000575.1 GCF_013283785.1 Nonomuraea antri | reverse complement strand
GGTTGAGGACGATGACGCCGCCGATGATGAGCAGGATACCGCCGATCTTGAGGGGGGTGAGGGTCTCGCCGAGGAAGAGGAAGCCGATGAGGGCGATGGCGGCGGTGCCGGCGCCGGACCAGATGGCGTAGGCGGTGCCGACTTCGAGCTGGAGTTTGAGTGCTTGGGCGAGGAGGGCGAAGGAGGTGATGTAGCCGGTGGCGACGGCGATGCTCCAGCCGAGGTGGGTGAAGCCGTTGCTGAGTTTGAGTGCGGAGGTCGCGAGGACTTCGGCGGCGATGGCGGCGGCGAGCAGGAGCCAGGCCATGGGGGGCCTCCAGACACGAAAGTGGTACGTTCGTCCCAGTTTACTCGGGTGGTGCGGGGCGGCGGGGTGGCGGGATTCGCTTGAAAAGGCAGTCGAATACGTGTTCCACTGGAGGGTGTGGGTTGGGACGCACTGTCGCTGGTGGACGCCGCCGATGACCGGCCGCTGATCGAGCGGCGGGCGGTGGCGCGTGGCGGCTTCCTGGAGATGCAGGCCCGTACGGTGATCGAGCGGGTGCCGGCGGCTGCGGGCATCGCCCAGCAGTGGGCGGTCTCCCCCTATCGCGGCTGCGCTCACGCCTGCCGGGGTTGTGGCGCGCGTCCCGGGCATCGGCGGCTGGGTCTGGATGCCGGGCGTGATTTCGACACGCGGGTGGTGGTCAGGCCGAACACGGTGGAGCGGCTGCGGGCCGAGCTGGCGCGCTGGGACGGTTCGCCGCTGGCGATCGGGATCAGCGGCGACTGCTACCAGGAGGCGGAGCGGACCTACCGGCTGATGCCGGGTCTGATCGAGGTGCTGGAGCGGGCGGCGGTGCCGTTCACCGTCTACACCAAGAGCCCGCTGGTGTTGCGTGACGCCGAGTTGCTGGCGCGGGCGGGGGCGCAGGTGGCGATCTCGATCGCGTTCGTCGACGAGCGCATCAGGCGGGCGGTCGAGCCGGGCGCGGTGGGCGCGCAGGCGCGGCTGGAGCTGGTGTCGGCGCTGGTGGAGGCGGGGG
>NZ_JABCPZ010000574.1 GCF_013283785.1 Nonomuraea antri | reverse complement strand
TCCCCGAAGCTCCTGAGGACGACCCGTTTCCCGAGCTGACCGAGCGGCAGCGCAAACAGCTCGCCGACGTGCTGGCCCGCACGGCCGCCGAGGCCATGGTCAGCACGCTGCGCGCGGAGTTCATGAAGGCGTTCTCGCCGGGCGAGCTGAGCGGGGACGCGTCGCAGGGGATCAACATCCGCAACCTCCGCCTCGCCCTGCGCCTGCTGGAGGGCCGCGACGAGGAGACCGACGACACCGCCGGTGACACCGGGCGCCACACCGCTGGGGGGACCGTCGGCGGCACCGGGCGCCACACCGGCGGCGGCACCGGGGGTGGCACCAGCGGCGACCCAGGGGGCGACACCAGCGGCGATACCAGTGGCGACACAGGGGGCGGCACCGGGGGCGCCGCCGGTCCGGCCGACCGGTAGCCGCCGGCGGGATGCGCGTGGAGAGCGTCCTGGTGTCCATGCCGTTCATGGACGCGCACCGACCGTCCATCCAGCTCGGGCTGCTCGCGGCCACCGCGCGGACACACGGGCTGAACGTGCGCACGCTGCACGCCAACCTGGACCTCGCCGCCAGGATCGGCCCGGAGCGCTACGACGCGCTGGCCGACGGCCGGGGCACGATGCTGGGGGACTGGCTGTTCTCGGTGGCCGCCTTCGGCGAGCGCGCGCCCGACCCCGAGGGACGGCTGCTGGACGGGTTGCCCGAACGCGACCTGCTGCTGCGTATCAGGGACCACGACGTGCCCGCCTATCTGGACGAGCTGCTGGACCTGCCGCTGTGGGCGAGTGCCTCGGCAGTCGGGTTCAGCTGCACGTTCCAGCAGAACACGGCCTCGTTCGCGCTGGCCGCCCGGCTCAAGCGGCGCTTCCCGCAGCTCGTCACGATCTTCGGCGGGGCCAACTTCGACGGCGAGATGGGCCTGGAGCTGCTGCGAACGGTCGAGTGCGTCGACTACGCGGTGATCGGCGAGGGGGACGTGACATTCCCACGCCTCCTCCAGACCTTGTCCGGCACAGACGGCGGGGCGGCTGGAGTCAGTGGGGTGGTGT
>NZ_JABCPZ010000573.1 GCF_013283785.1 Nonomuraea antri | reverse complement strand
CCCCACGCCGCCCCACATCCCCACAGCTACCGCCCTGCACCCGCCCTCGTCGCTACAAGCTCCGAGCTCAGAGTGCCAGCACCTGCCGTACCGCCGTCATCAGGCTGTCCCGGTACGCGGCCCCGTACAGCACCACATGTACGAGTAGCGGGTGCAACTGATGCAGCGGTACCCGCTCCCGCCATCCCTCCGCGAGCGGCCATTCCTCCCGGTACGCCCCCAGCGCCCGCTCCAGATACGGCAGCCCGAACAGCGCCAGCATCGCCAGGTCCGTCTCCCGATGCCCGCCATGCGCGGCCGGGTCGATGAGGACGCCGCGCCCGCCCGACCACAACACGTTCCCGCTCCACAGGTCACCGTGGATCCTGGCCGGCGGCTCGGGTGGCCCGGCGATCTCGGGAAAGCGTTCGACGGCTCGTTCGACGGCGGTGGCGTCCGAGACGGACAGTCTCGCCAGTCGGAGGAACGGCAGCACCCGGCGCTCGGCGTAGAAGGTCGGCCAGTCGGGGGCGGGTGCGTTGTCCATCGGCAGTTCGGCGATGAAACCCGGCCACGGCGCGCCGAAGGCGGCTGCGCCGGCCCGGTGCAGCCGGGCCAGGTCGCGGCCGAACCGCTCGGCCGCCGTGGCGGTGGGCGCCTCTTCGGGCACCCACGACAGCACGAGCCGGTCCGCGTCGGCCTCGATCACCTCAGGGACGCTGATCACCTCGCCCAGCCACCGCAACCCGGCCGCCTCCGACACGAACAACGCACCTCCGGCGGCCAACCCGCCCTCGCCAGAGGACCCGCCTCCCACAAATGACCCGGCCTCGCCAGCTGACCGGCCTGCCGCAAACAACCCGGCCTCGCCAGAAGACCCGCCCGCCGCAAACGACCCAGCCTGGCCAAGGGACCCGCCTCCCGCAAACGACCCGCCCTCGCCAGACGACGCGCCTCCGGCAAACGACCCGCCCTCGCCAGACGACCCGCTTTCCGCAAACGACCCGCCCTCGCCAGACGACCGGCCTACCGAAAGCGACCCGCCCTCAGCAACCGGCGCATCCCCCGTCGACCGCCCGTCAGCACCCCCCACAC
>NZ_JABCPZ010000572.1 GCF_013283785.1 Nonomuraea antri | reverse complement strand
CCACCGTCCCCGCCGGCCACAACCCGCCGCCGAACCCCGCTCCGAGCTGCGTCCCGAACCTCGCCCCGAGTTGCGCCTCGGGCCCCGGCCCGAGCTTCGCCTTGGACACCGACCCGTGCCTCGCCCTGAACCTCGCCCCGAGCCGCGTCCCGAGTTCGAGCCCGACCTCGCACCCCGACCCGAATCCGTCGGACCAGCGCCACCACCGGATACCCCGCGAACGCCACCACCAGGAATCCCAGCACCAAAGCCTGCAAGAACGCCGACTCCCACCACTCCGTGGGCGGCACCCCGAACGTGTCCATCGCCTGCACCGGCGTCGGCCCGGACACCTGCGCCACCGGCGCCTTCCCCGAGGTCGCGTCCCGCGCCCAGGAGCCCACCAGCTCCGCGTATCCGGGAGCCAACTCGGGCAGTCGGGTGACACCGCCGTCCGGCGTGCGATGAGCGGCGTGATCGGCGTCCGCGAAGAACCTGAACGTGTAGTTCCGGTTACCGCTCTCCTCAAGCACCTCCGCGAAGATGGGCGGAGACTCCCGCGACGGTGTGAGCAGATCGTTCACGCCCCAAATGCCCAGCACCGGCTGCGTCAACTGCGCGATGACCGGTTCCGGGTCGTAGTACGGCTCAGGGAACATCCCGCCGTCGGCGATCACCCGATACAGCTTGGGCTCGGCCTGGCCGACCAGCGAGCCGGAAACGCCCGCCTTGCGCAGTCCCGCCGCCACGGCCCAGGCCTGCTGCCGCAACGGCTGCAGCGCGTTGGCGCCCACCAGCACCACGAACGCGATGTCCGCGGACCGGCTCGCCGCCAGCGGAGCGACCCAACCGCCTTCGCTGAGGCCCCAAATACCGACCTTCGCCGGATCCACCCCGTCCTGCTTCCGCAACGCCCCGACGGCCCCGAGCGCGTCCTCTGCCAGCTGTGAGTACGACCGCTGGAACAGCGAATAGCCCTCGGACCGCTTGTCGTAAATCAGTACCGACATTCCCTGCCGGGCGAACGCGATGGCCTCGACCAGCAGCTTCTCCCTCGGCGTCCCGGTCCCGGCTCCGTGCACCAACACGACGCCCACC
>NZ_JABCPZ010000571.1 GCF_013283785.1 Nonomuraea antri | reverse complement strand
GCATGGTGCCTTGCGTCGGGTTGAGTGGGTGAGGGTTGCGGTGCCTGTTCGGGTGGAGGCGGAGCGGGCCGTGCGGGCCGGGGCGATGCGGTTTCCTGCTGTACCCGGGATGCCGCATCCCGGTAGGCGCGCTGAGCAGGCGTTGGAGGCCGCGTTGGCGCCGTTGGACTGGGCGGCGGGGCGGGAGTGGAATCGGACGTATCAGTCGCATCCGCTGAGCCCGCCGATCCGGGTGGAGCTGATGTGGCCGGCGGAGCGGTGTGCGGTGCAGGTGGACGGTCCCGAGCATCGGGAGCGTGCCAGGTTCGCGGCTGATCGGCAGCGGGACGTGCGGCTGCAGCTCGACGGATTCGCCGTTCTTCGCTTTCCTGATTTTCAGGTTATGGCCGACATAGAGACGGTTGTCGGACAAATCGGGCAGCTCTTGCGCAACCATCGAGAAGCGGACTGAGGGCGGGAAAGCTCAACAGAGGCTTAAGGCGACCTTAATCCGATTACGGACTATTGACCGTCCCGGCGACAGCGTCCTAAAGTTCCCCCAACTAATAGGAAACTTTCTTATTAGAACGGGGCGACGCATTCACTCTGAGCTGGGAGCGAACCCTTGCGACGACGATTCACCATCGGCTCACTCGTAGCCACCGCGGCACTGATCCTGGGTTACGGCGCTTCCGCGTACGCGGCCACGCCGCCCACGGCCTCCTTCGCCGTCACCTCCGACTGGGGCGGCGGGTTCGAGGGCAAGGTCACGGTCAAGGCCGGATCCGCCGCCCTGTCGAGCTGGAAGGTCGAGTTCGACGTGCCGTCCGGAACCACGATCAACTCCGCGTGGGACGCCGACATGGCCAAGAACGGCACGCACTACACGTTCACCAACAAGTCGTGGAACGGTTCGCTGGCCGCGGGGGCGGCGGTGAGCTTCGGCCTGACCGGCGCGCCCGGCGGCGCGAAGGTCCTGAACTGCACGATCAACGGCGCCAACGCGGCCTCCAACGCCTGCTCAGCGCGCCTACCGGGATGCGGCATCCCGGGTACAGCAGGAAACCGCATCGCCCCGGCCCGCACGGCCCGCTCCGCCTCCACCCGAACAGGC
>NZ_JABCPZ010000570.1 GCF_013283785.1 Nonomuraea antri | reverse complement strand
GTGTCGGGGGGTGGGGGGTGAGGTGAGCGAGCCGGCCGTTCACCTGGTTGTGGCCCGAACGCTAAGCGCTGCTTACCAGCGTGCAAATACGTATGTGCATCGGTATGCGTTACCGATAATTCGGTAATGCGCTGATGGCCGGGGTGCGCCGATTACCTAGTGGGCCCGCGCGTCCCCGGCTTCACCTGGAGCGCTGCCGTCCGCACCGATCACCAGGGAGGTGGCGCTACTCTGCGGTCTGTGCGGATAGAAGTACTCGGCGCGATCAAGGCGTTACGCGGCGAAGACCCGGTCGAGCTCGGCGGGCGCAAGCCCCGGATGCTGCTGGCCGCCCTGGCGCTGCACCGGGGCCGCCCCGCGTCCGTCGACGGCCTGATCGACCTGGTGTGGGGCGACGCGCCCCCGCCCAGCGCGCTGCAGACCCTGCACGTATACGTAGCCGACCTGCGCCGGGCGCTGGAACCCGGGCGCGCGCCCCGCACCCCGGCCGGCACGATCGTGACCGCCGCGCCCGGATACGCGCTGCGGCTGCCCGACGACGCCTTCGACGTGGCGATCTTCGACGCCGCCCTGGCCGCCGCGCAGTCCAGGCTCGGCGAGTGGACGGGCGCGGCCGGCGAGCTGCCCAGGCCGCCCGCGCTGAGCGCGGCGGAGCTGGCCGAGACCATCGCCGCGCTCGACCGGGCGCTCGCGCTCTGGCGCGGCACTCCGTACCTGGAGCTGGACGACGCGCCCGCGGCGGTGGCCGAGCGTACCCGGCTGGCGGAGCTGCGCACGGTGGCGCTCGAATACCGCGCGGTCGCCCGGCTGGCGCTGGGCGAGCACGCCACGCTCGCCGCCGAGCTGGAGGCGCTGACCGCCGAGCATCCGCTGCGTGAGCGGCTGTGGATGTTGCGGGTGCTCGCGCTGGCCGGCTCCCATCGGCAGGCGGACGCCCTGGAGGCGCTGCGCCAGGTCCGGCGGGTGCTGGCGGACGAGCTGGGGCTCGATCCGGGGGTGGCGCTGCGCGAGCTGGAGGGCGCGGTGCTGCGCCAGGACCCGGCCCTGACCTGGCCCCCGGCAGTGCGCCCTGGGGTGCCCGGTTCGGGGGGAACT